>CADEFG010000867.1 GCA_902826505.1 uncultured Acidobacteriota bacterium | reverse complement strand
TTATATTGATTTTTATCTTCCTTGTCGGCGCGGGAATTCGGTTCGCCGATGTTCTGCGTCCAATCGACCACGCTTCGTGGCGCGAAGGCGATCTCGGGGCGGTCGCGCGAAACTACGCAACCGAATCAATGAACCCGCTTTACCCGCGAATTGATTGGCGCGGAAACACGCCAGGCTATGCCGAAATGGAATTTCCGCTCTATCCTTATCTGATCGCCGTCACCTATAAAGCGTTCGGCGTTCACGATTTCATCGGGCGGCTTTGGGCTTTTCTGTTTTCGCTTCTGACGCTGCTTTTCTTCTACCGGCTGGCGCGCGGTTTTTTGGGTGATTTCGGTCTAATCCTGGCGTTTGCCTTTTTTGCGTTCAATCCTTTAATCGTTGAATTTTCCGCCTCGATCCAGCCCGAAAGTTTGATGATTCTTTGCTATACGGCAAGCGTCTATTTCTTTTTGAAATGGCTCAAAACCGATACAAACAAAGACTTCTGGCTGGCGGCGATCGCGACTTCGCTGACGCTTTTATCGAAAGCGACGGCAGCGCACATCGGTTTATTTTTCGCGATACTTTTACTTCAAAAATACGGTTTCGGCGTTTTCAAACAAACAAAAGTCTGGCTTTTCGGTCTAATCAGTTTGCTTCCCGCGCTGCTCTGGTATGCGCACGCGAAAAGCCTCTGGAAAAATTACGGTAACTCGCTCGGCGTTTCGAATGAATATCATTGGATCGGCACCGATTTTTTGACCAACGGCTATTTTATCAAGGGCATTTTATTTTCCGAATTTTTGGTCGTTTGGGTTTACTTCGGATTGGCGGTCGGTGTTTTTGCGGTCTTGAAAGGATTTAACGAAAAAGTTATTCGCCAGGCGCTTCTCTGGCTGGTCGCGGCTTTTGTGATGTATCTGATCGCCGCCCGCACGACCGCCGACGATTGGGCAAATTATTATCATATCTTTTCGATTCCGCCCGCCGCTTTGATCTTTGGTTTCGGAGCCGGCAAACTTTCCGAAGAATTGACGAGTCTTTATAATTTTTTCGGTGATTTTCGGGTGTTTGAAAGATTAAAGAAAAGCCTTCTGGTTTTTGCCGTCGCGCTTGCCGTGTTCGCGACATTTGCGGTCGAAGCCGAACAGATTCGGGCGCATCTTCTGACGCATCAGGTAGCGGATGAAAGTTTTTTCTGTGTCAAAAAGTTAAAACCGGCACTGGTAAAAGAAGGTTTGATCTTGGTTTCGGGCAGTCATTGTTTCGACGCCGACGGTTATCAAACGGCTTATAATGCTTCGTTTATGTTCTACTGGCTGACGCGCAAGGGTTTTAACGTCTGCACCGAAGAGCAATCAATCGAAAAGGTTCGCGAATTTGCCGCGAAAGGTGCAAAATATTTTGTCGCGCAGAAAAATCAAATCGCGCAAAAACCGGGATTTGCCCTTGAGCTGAAAGAAAATTTTCCGCTTGTCGCCGAATGCAACGAGTTTTATGTTTTTGAAATCGGTCTTTAGTTTTTAGTCTTTTGTTTTTATGAATCTACTTTAATCAGATAAAAAACCAAAAACTAAAAACCAAAGGCTAAAAACCAAAAAACAATCTTATGAATTGTCCGCTTTGCCAATCGGAATCGAAATTTGCTTTTGAAGCGAAAGGTTTCGCGCTGCGCGATTGCGTAAAATGCGCGCATCGTTTTGCCGCGCTCGCGGCGGACGAAGCTCACGTTGCCGAAATCTATGACGATTCATATTTTTCGGGCGGCGGCGCGGGTTATGCGGATTATTTGGCAGAAGGCGAAATGCTCAAAGAGCGCGGTCGAATGTATGCGAAAAAGCTCGCAAAGTTTTCTGCCGGAGCGAAGGGCGAAATTCTCGATGTCGGCGCGGCGGCGGGTTTTATTTTGCAGGGATTTATTGAAAGCGGCTGGCGCGGCAGCGGGCTTGAGCCGAATGAAACGATCGCCCGGGCGGGACGCAAAAGGTTTGGGTTGGATATTCGTCAAGGCTCGCTCGAATCGTTTAACGCGGACGAAAAATTTGATCTGATCTCGATGATCCAGGTCGCCGCGCATTTTTATGAGCCGCGCACGGCGTTTCAAAAAGCCGCCGATCTATTGAATGAAAACGGTCTTTTGTTGATCGAAACATGGAATCGCGAATCGATTTC
>CADEFG010000866.1 GCA_902826505.1 uncultured Acidobacteriota bacterium | reverse complement strand
TCAAAATAATTCTCATTCGTTTCGGCTTTATCGCGCAAAGCTTCGCTTGTCGGGCGCGATTCGTCCTCGTGCCGTTGTTCGCCGTGGGAAGTTTTTTCAGCCATTCTTATAATTAAAAAGAAGGTTCTTCATAAATGCCGTAAACATCACGCAAAGCCGTGCAGATTTCTTCGACCGTCGTGTAGGCTTTGACGGCTTCGATCGTCGCGGGCATCAGGTTTTCGTTTGCCTGTGCGCCTTTTTTTAGTTTCTCCAAAACATTTGCAACGGCGCCGTTGTCGCGCGTTGTTTTAGTTTCGTGCAAACGGGCTAATTGAGTTTCGCGAACGGTTTCGTCGATTTGCAGAATGTCGGTTTTATGGAGTTCGATGTCCATCGCGTATTTGTTGACGCCGACGATTGTTTGTTCCTTGCGTTCGACCGCTTTTTGATATTGATACGCCGATTCCTGAATTTCGCGCTGCGGAAATCCGGCTTCGACCGCTTCGACCATTCCGCCGAAACCGTCGATCTTATCGAAATAATCAAGACAGCCGTCAACCATTTTCTGCGTCAAGGCTTCGAGGTAATACGAACCGCCGAGCGGATCGACCGTGTTGACGACGCCGGTTTCTTCGGCGATGATCTGCTGCGTGCGAAGCGCAATCAGCGCGGCTTGATCGGTCGGCAGCGCGAGCGCTTCGTCGTAAGAATCAGTGTGCAGGCTCTGCGTTCCGCCGAGAACTCCGGCAAGCGCCTGAATCGCGACGCGGGCGATGTTGTTCAAAGGCTGTTGAACCGTCAGCGAAACTCCGGCGGTTTGGGTGTGAAAACGCATCTGCATCGTGCGCGGATTTTTCGCGCCGAAACGTTCTTTCATCGTTTGCGCCCAAACGACGCGAGCGGCGCGGTATTTGGCGATCTCCTCGAAAAAGTCGTTGTGCGCGTTAAAGAAAAACGAGATGCGCGGGACGAATTCGTCAACATCCATTCCGCGTTCGACGCCGTATTTGACGTATTCGACGCCGTCGCGAAGCGTAAACGCGAGCTCTTGCAGCGCGGTCGCGCCGGCTTCGCGGATGTGATAGCCCGAAACCGAGATCGGATTGTATTTCGGAACGTGACGCGTACAAAATTCGAATGTGTCGATGACGAGCTTCATCGCCGGTTTGATCGGGTAGATCCATTCTTTCTGCGCGATATATTCCTTCAAAATATCGTTTTGCAGCGTGCCGGAAATTTTGTTTAGATCGCAGCCTTGTTTCTCGGCAAGCGCAACGTAGAACGCCAGAAAAATCCAGGCGGGCGCGTTGATCGTTTGCGAAACGGTCACTTCTTCGAGATTGATGCCGTCAAACAGGACTTCGAAATCCGCGAAGCTCGAAACCGCGACGCCGCATTTGCCGACTTCGCCCTCGCTCAAAGGCGAATCCGCGTCCAAGCCCATCAGCGCAGGCAGATCATAGGCAGTCGAGAGTCCGGTCTGCCCCTGCGCCATCAGATATTTGAAACGCTCGTTTGTTTTTTCGGGCGAAGAAAATCCGGCAAACTGGCGCATCGTCCAAAGCCGTCCGCGATAACCGGTCGGGTGAATTCCGCGTTTGTACGGAAATTCGCCGGGAAAGCCGGGTTCGTCCGTGTTTTCCGTGTCCGATGCGGTGTAAAGCCGTTCGACCGGTTCGAGCGAAACACCTTCGAAACTCTTTTTGCGCTCCGCCGTTTTTTCTAAAACCTTTTGGAGAGTTTCTTTTTCCCAACGCGCTTTTTGATCTTGTGCATCCGTGATTGCTTCTTTTACTTCCGCCATTTTGTTATCCATCGATAAATAGTATTTCTAAAATTGCTTGCGGCTATATTTTACACGATTTTTTGTTTTCATTGTAAATCGCCGGTGAAACTCATATGCCGAATTTTCGTCGTCCGAAATAAGTTATAATTTACTGAAAATTGCCAAGTGTTATAAATCTATATAAAATTACGAAATGCAAAACGCCCCGAAAATCTTTATCGCCATCATGATCGCCGCAATTTTCACCGCTTGCACGACCAATGCTCCGCCAACCGCCAACTCGAATTCAAATGATCGAAATGCCAATTCCGGCAATTCAAACAACAATTTAACGGCGGTCAAAGACGACATCGAAGAATTAGAAATGACGATAAAATTGCCCTTTCACCCCG
>CADEFG010000865.1 GCA_902826505.1 uncultured Acidobacteriota bacterium | reverse complement strand
TCAAGCAAAATGTCCGGTTCACTTCAAGATCCAAGGTTTTATACGCTATTCGAGCAGGTCAGCCGCAAAACCAAGGAAACGCAGAAAAATCCGTTCGTCTGCGAAAATAAGCGGATGAATTTGCCGAATAAATAAATCCGGTTTTATCAAAAGGTTGATCCTGACCGAGAAAATTTTCGCCACCGACGGGGGAATTTTCGCGGCGGAAAATCAGGCTTTTATCTTAAATCTCTCTATTAAGCTATTTAGCAAAAGGCACGAATGTTGCACAAACAGAAGTGGAAAATTTTGATAATCGGAGGTTATGATGAAAATTTTAATTGCCTATGACGGCTCGGAATGCGCCAACGAAGCGATCGATGATTTGCGGCGGGCGGGATTTCCCGAAAATGGGGAAGCGATCGTCCTAACGGTGACGGAAACTTTTACCACGCTCGAAGAAGCGCATGAAGTTCAGCTTGCGGGTTCGCTCGGGTTTTCAATTGCCGAATCTTTTAAGGTGGAACGCGGCGCGGCGCTCGAAAAAATTGCCGAAGCCGAAAAGTTAAACGAGGAAGCGACCCGGAAAATTCATCGTATGTTTCCGGCTTGGTCGATTAAAGGAATAACGGTTGAAGGCTTTTCAGAATATGTGGTATCCGAGGAAGTCAATAAATTGAAACCTGATCTGATCGTGTTGGGTTCACACGGACGCGGCGTTTTCGGGCGGGCACTGTTCGGCAGCGTGTCGCTCAAGGTCTTATCGGAAGCGAATTGCTCGGTGCGAATCGGCAGGCGTTCGTCAGCCCGTGAGGAATTTGATGATTCGCCCTTGCGAATCGTCGTCGCGCTTGACGGCTCGCCGGGGGCGCAAATTGCTGTTGAGGAAATCCTGAAACGCGATTTTCCGCCCGAAACGTCGTTTCGAATTGTCTCGGCAGTCGAGCCGATGCCGTATTCGATTCTGCTTGCCGAAATGCCGAAAGCCGAAGAAATTCGTGACGAAGCCGCCGATAATTTTCGTGACAAAGGCTGGCATACGTCAATCGTTTCGCCGTTCGGTCAGGCAAAAACGGTGATTGTCGAGGAAGCCGAAAATTGGGGCGCCGACGCAATTTTTATCGGCGCGAAAACCCATCGGGTTTTTGACCGTGTGTTATTCGGAAGCGTTTCTTATGCGGTTTGCGCCAAAGCGCACTGTTCGGTCGAAGTCGTTCGTCCGTTGGTGAAAATACCTGACGAAGCGTAATTGCTTTACCAGGAGCGCATCGTCAGAAGCGTCGCCAATAACACGCGCGAAGAAGGTCGCGAATTTTTGCGGGAACCCGCGCGGATTCCGGTAAAAACTTCGGTGCAAATCTTTCCGCTCGAAAATGCGAACGACGCACTTATCGCTCTCAAACACGATGCGATTCGCGGGGTGGGGGGTTTTAAAAGTCTTTTAAGATTCACAAATTTTGGATCTTAGTTGCGGACTGCGAATAATTACCCGGCGGGGGCGAAAAATCGGGTGTTTTTGAACTGCCAGAATTTGAAACAAATCACTTTAATTATTGAAAATAATAGGAAAACCGAAAGGAATATAGCTTGCCAGGTAAATATATGATTGTACGAAATCAGTTTTGGAGGATGGGATATATGCAAAGAATTTTTAAATCGGTTTTATCGATAATTTTATTGTTTTCGTTCGCCGGCAGCGTTTTTGCCGACATCAAGATTCGCCAGAAAATTTCGATGGGCGGGCAATCTTTTGAAACGACAAAAATGATCAAGGGCGCCCGCCAGCGCACCCAGCAAAAAAGCGAAATGGGCGGCGGGACGGCTGATTATATGTCGCAGGTCGCCACCATTGAGCAATGTGATCTGCGCCGAACGGTGCAAGTCAATGATCGCAAAAAGCTCTATTTTATTGAACCTTTTGCCGAAGATTCTTCAGGTACAGTTCCTGTGACGCGCCCGACAAGCCCGCAAACAAGGCGCGGCGGAACGGTGACCATAAATTATAGCGTCATCGATACGGGCGAAAGAGAGTTGCTTTTCGGGTTGACGGCGCGGCATTTGAAAATCGTGCAGGAAACCGTATCTACGGCGGATTCGTGCGGCGGCGCGCAACAATCGAAAATGGAAATCGACGGTTGGTTCGCCGATTTCTCGGCGGATTATAACTGTCCGGTGGAAATCCCGCAAGACACTCGC
>CADEFG010000864.1 GCA_902826505.1 uncultured Acidobacteriota bacterium | reverse complement strand
CGGTAGCCTTCCGCGAGAGCTTTGTCCCATTCGGATTTGCTTTCGCCGTCCAGAGTTTCGGCAAAATACGCGTCGCCGTTCGTGATTCCGGTGATGTAAGCGCGGACGTTCTCGAAATCGAAGGTTTTGTATTTGTAGATTTTTCGTGTCATTTCTTGTCAATTGCTCAATTTTCGGAAAGGATTGTTGTCAAATACCAAGCCCTTTCCGAAAAAATTTTACGCACTAATCCAAGGGCTTCCATTGATCGGAATGGAGACGCGGGATCTTCGCTTTCCGGTTTCCCTTTTCGATCTCTTCGAGATAAGCCCGGTAAACGTCCTTTTGCTTCATCGCGGCTAATCCGAGTCTTTCTTCGGCATCCAGTTTTTGATAATCGACTCCGAAATCCTTTGCCAATTCCTTGATCGGTTTCTGAGGCTGGTAACTCCAATAGGCTTCAAAGATTTCGCATTGATCGGCGACAAGGAGCAAAAACATCAGCCGCGATTTCACTTCCGCCGGCAGTGCGAGGATCTGCGCACGGCGGTCAACGCCCCAGCTTTCAATTCCCAAAATCTCGTTATCCAAATCGAGGACTTCGCGGATGACCTTGGCAGTGTGTTGTGAATAACTGCACTGTAAAGTCCAGAGTTTCGTCAACAGTTCGTTTTGATAGCCTTCCGAATTCGTGTGCGTGTAGATCGTATTTTCGCCGTTGAACCACTCGGACGTTTTCCGCAGAACGCGCCGCCGGACATTCTCCGCCGTCTTGGAATCAAAGATTTCCTCTTTGCGGATCCGGCGCTGTTCGCTCGCTGCGACCGGATCGGTGCTGACGCCCGCATAGGTTTGGACAGCTTTGCCGAAATGGGTGACGCAGTCTTTGTTCGCGCAGATCAAAGCCGATTGCCCGACGCGGTCGCCGTTAAAGAACACGCCGCGTTTGGCGGATTTGCATTCGTCGGCTTTTTTTAATTCACGAAAAGCATCTCGTTCGAGATATTTTTCGCCCGGTTTTTCGTGGTCGCGCACCCAGTGTTCTTTCGAGAGAAGCGGAACTTTCGCGACCGCTTTTTCCTGTTTTTCGGGTTCCGTGACCTTTAAATCCGACTCGACGATTTTTCGCCGCTGGATCTGAATGTGCGTTTTGGTTTTCGCATCCCAGCACGCCGGATTCAAACAGCAATCCTTATCCGAATAATTTTCCTCGAAAAGCAAGGGACTCGCGTTCGTCCGTTCCGGGCATTTGACGCACGGCAAGCCGTCGGCGCGAAGCTCGGGAGCTTTCGTCGAAAACGGTGCTTTTTTGAGTTGGCGCAGATATTTTTGCTGAACCTGCTCGATAAATTTGCCGACCGGGAAAAGCGCCTGACTGGCGTAGCCGAGATTGTTGAAGCAATAGCCGAGCAGCTCGTCGTGCGCACTTTGCGGGTATTTGCTGATCTCCAGCGCGTGGGAGATCAGAATCATATTTTTCTCGAAATATTCGCGCACCATCGGCGAAAGGTTCGTTAGTTTTAACCGGTTGAGAACATAGCCGACCGGTTTGCCGACCCTCAATGCAATTTCATTTTCATCGTATCTGAGAAACGTTTTCATATCCTCATAATCGAAAGCCTCGTCCAATGGGTGCTGGTCTTCGCGCTGCCCGTTTTCAATGAGCTGGATTTCGGCGGCGGCGATGTCGGAGAGTTCCTTGACGATCGCGGGAATCGTTTCTTTGCCGGCAATTTGCGAAGCCAAGAATCGGCGTTCGCCGGCGACAATCTCGTATTTGGTGCCGCCGAGATCGCGGACGGTGATCGGATTGACGATACCGTGACGCTTGATGCTTTCGGCAAGCTCGTTCAGTTTTGCCGGATCGAATCGTTTCCGCCGGCGTTCCTGCGACGGGAGCGGTGACGGTTTAATGTGATCGAGAAATATTTCGATCGCCAAAATCCCGGTCGCGCCGTCGAATTGTTGGTTTTCGGGTAAATCGGCTAAAGCGACTTTCCCGTTGCCATTGCCGTTTTGTTTGGTTTCTGTTTTCTTGGCTGATTTGACAGCCGTTTTCGTAGCCATATTTTTTTCTAGTTCTCCTTCAAATTTTCTAAGTTCAAATTCAAGTTCCCTGTAAATTTCCGAATCCTCGCCTAATAGTTCCCGCTCGTCCTCAAGCAATTTTTCAAGCGATTCGTAACGTCCGCCGATGCACCG
>CADEFG010000863.1 GCA_902826505.1 uncultured Acidobacteriota bacterium | reverse complement strand
GAAGAGATCTTCCAATCCGTGTGCATTGTCGTGACGTCGCCGTATTGGATGATCTGTATGATTGTGAAGACAAAGGTCGCTTTGGCTTCCGCAAAAGGAGTCAATTCCTGACGCAATTCTTCGACGCCTCGCCTGATTTTGCCTGCCTGATTCAGAAAAGCGACATCCGAATCGTAAATGCTAAGGATCAAGTCAATGTCGCCCTGTGCCATATGCTTTTGGAAAAGCCGGCAGATTTCTTCCGGACTTTTTGCCGTCATTTTTTTCCTCCTCCTCGATCTAAAAACAACCGGTTGCTTAGAAAATTACTTTGACTAAAAACGATCGGGTGCTTTTTCATCTGATCTTCTCTCAGCTTCGGTTTGCGCCTTGGCGGGGAAAAGTTTTATCGAATTTGTTCGATAACGAGAAAAATAGTGCCCGCCAAGCCGCCGGGAAATCTCGAAAGACGTTAGCCCATCTCTTTCGGCGTTTGCAAAACATCCGTGATGACAAGCTCGCCGACCCGCAGTCGCCTGACCGTCAGCTCGTCAATTTCAAGCGAGCGAATTCGGGATTCACCAACCACCAGACGGCGAATTGCCAAACTTCCGATTGCGAGTGCGCCGATCGCGGCGGCGCCGAATGCCGCGGCGCCGATCGCCCTCGCACCAATGGCGAACGCCCCGGTGGCGAGTGCGCCGACCTTCAGACTTTTTAGATTGCTTTTTTGATTGTTTCTTAAAATTTGCACCAATATTTTCCTCCTTTCGACCGATTCGTTTAAAATACAACATCCGGCGGATATTCGGGAATCGGCTCGGGCGGCGTCGGAAAAGGTTCGGGATTCGGTTCGGGAATCGGATCGGTGACCGGATACGGATCGGGCTCGACCGGCGGCAGCTCGGGAACTTCGGGATCGACCGGGGCGGTCGGCGGATTTTCCGGCTCGTCAGGTTGTAATTTGAAATTGTCGGTGTCGTTCATAGATTTTCTCCTTTACTTTTTATTAGATTCGGATGCTAATGGGTCGGCGTGCCGGTGAACCAATTTCCAAACGCCGTTTTCGCGGCGGAAAATTTCGGTAATCCGCAGGTTAAACCGAACCGCTTTCGGTTGATCGCCGAGATGCGCGGTTGCGCGCTGAAAACCCGTCCAATAGGCAATGCCGTCCGCTGCCGCGATTTGCAGGATTTCCAAACTGCTTTCGCCGCCGGGCGCAAAACTTTTGGCATCGCGCGTGTATCTCGATAAAACCTCTTTCGCGCCGTGTACGGAGCCGCCGCTCGGAGCGAAAAAAGTTGCGTCGGAAACTTCCGCTGTCATTGCTTCAAGCGGTTCGGCGTCGCCGCTGACGTAGGCTTGCGCTGCTTTCCCGCGTTGTTCCATAAATTTTTTGAAGTCTGCTAAATCTTTACTCGCAGTTTCCTTTCGCGATTGATTATTTTCTTTTGCTTTTTTTGTTTGTGTCATTTTTTTTCTTCCATGATTCGGATTTGGTTTTCTGAAATAAATTATTTTACTCGACCGGCTTCGAAAATATTTGAACTCCGTGTGCCGATCAAAACGGAGATCAACAGCGCGCTAAAACCGGCGATTTTGATAAAAGCGTTGACGGCGTGCGCGTATTCCCACTGATCGCGCGTTTGGGTCCAATTCGGCGGAACCGGATTCGTCAGCCAGCGTGTCAGCTCGGCGTTTGCCGAATTGACGAAAACTATCCAGCTCAGAAGCGCGGCAAACAATAAACCCGCGCCGCCGAGCGTCCAGTAAAAAACCTTGCCGCGCCGGCGAACCAGAAAGGCGACGACAAACGCCGCCAGAATCGCGCCGATCTCAAAAAATGCGCCGACCGAACCAAAGAGCGCGTAAACACCTTCGAAAACCGTCACGCGCACCCAGAGGTCTTTGTCAAAAAGCATTCTGCGCGGAAATTCGAGCAGATGCGCCATTGATAAACTCAAACTGAATGCCGCAAGCAGCAGCGCCGTAAATCGCCAGAATTTAACGCTCATTTTATAACCCCTTTTTTCTTTGCACCATAGCGTCTTGGCGGGAAATAAGTTGGTGATAAATAAATAGTTTAATTTCCTGCCAAGGCGCTAAGTACTCTGTAATCTAAGTTTGTTAAGTTTCCAAACTTTGCGCCTTGGCGGCTTGGCGGGAAATTAACTTGTCTGAAATGAAAAATTTAATTTCCCGC
>CADEFG010000862.1 GCA_902826505.1 uncultured Acidobacteriota bacterium | reverse complement strand
TTTGCGGGAAATAAATTGGTCATAAATGAATGATTTAATTTCCCGCAAAGGCGCTAAGGCGCAAAGTTTAAAACCATACGAAATTTAAAACACACAGTACTCAGTGAACTCGTAAAAAATTAAACACTCATTACCTTCAAAAGGGCATCAACTAAACCTGATGCCAACATTTTCTTTTTTATACTTGTTTGAAGCAACACTTAAATTTTCGTCTGAGCTGCCTTAACCGGCGCCACCGAATAAAGAGCTTTTCTGATCGCTACGTCGCGCGGGTCCCCAGCAAATTCGACACTCTTGCGATTGGGAATATAACCGTAACCGATTTGCTTTTCCGAGTCGGCAAATCCGAGCGAACCTCCGGCTCCGGGATGACCGAACGAACCGGCAGAACCGAAAGGAAAACTCGAATTGCTTTTCATAAAACCGAGCGAAAACTGCAATTTGCCTTTCATCACTTCATCGTAAAAACCTTTAGACGGAGCAATTGCGGGAGCATTTAATTCGCGCAGAGTTTCTTCGGTTAAATTCAGTTCCTTACCGCCCGTGGCGAAAACGCTGTAAGCCCTGGCGAGAGCTCGCGCCGTGCCGACTCCGCCGCCCGACGGGATTTCGAGATTGCGCGAGTAAATGCGTTTCTCGTCATGCCCGAAATCCGAGCCTTTAAGCGAACGGCGGATTTTTGAGTGCGGGCTGATCAAATCAGTCAACATACCGACTGGAAAACCGAACAACATTTCTGAAAACGGAGGATCAATCAGCGGCGCAAGGCGCGAATCGGGAATTGATTCGGGCAGATTAATATAAAAATCAATTCCCAATGGCACGGCGATTTCGTCCTGAAAAAAACGTCCGAGACTGCGATGTTGCGGGTCAATCCGGCGCAATAATTCGCTTTCATAAAATCCGAGCGTGATCGCGTGATAACCCTGCCGCGTTCCCGGCTCCCAAACAGGTTTCTGCCGCGCCATAATTTCCGCCAGATAATCTAAATCGGCAACCGTTTTTTTATCGAAGGGCTCGTCGAAAGAGTAGAGTCCGGCTTGATGCGCGAGAAGCTGGCGGACGGTGATTTTTTCTTTCCCATTTTGGGCGAATTCCTTCCAGTATTGGCAGACGGGCGCGTCGTAATCGAGCCAGCCGCGCGAATGCGCGATTGCCAGCGTCATCGCCGCCATTCCCTTGGTCGCCGAATAAACGAGCGCCATCGTATCTTCTTCCCAGGGTTCCCGCGTCGCAATGTTTCGGACGCCGCCCCAAAGATCGACTACCATTTCGCTTTTGTGGTAGACGCAGCAAGCGGCGCCGATCTCGCGCCGTTTGCTGAAATTTTCGGCGAATGCCTCTCGCACCGCTTCAAATCCTTCTTTGACGAAACCGTGAATTTCGGGATAGGTTTCATACAAATTTGCTTCGTTTTTTTTTCGATACCAGAGATAAGCCAAACAGCCCGCCGATAAACTGATTATTGCTTTTGTTAACGTCTTCATTTCATTCTCCCTTTATATAATTATAAAATCATTTCGCTCGCCGGTTTGAACTTGTGCCGGAAAAATAATACAGTCACCGTTATGGCTGCTAAAAACAAGCCGAGATCCTCTAAAACTCCCAAATTAAAAGCCGCAAACGTGCCGATCATCGCCCATAAAAAAGCCTTTGCGTCTTTTTCGTGAGCTGCGCGATAACATTTTCACTTTCGACGCCAATGATGGTAACTTCATTGCCCGTTGTTTCTAATGCTGTTTGTTGCTATACCACGATTTTTGACCTTTCTTCTCTAGATTTTATTTTCAAAAAGCCGCCAATGTTCGAAAATTCGAACGGTTCTTGGAATACTCGTTTAAGTAACAAAGTTTGTGCCGAAAGAAAAAGCCTTTCTTTACTGTATTTATCCGTTTTTTTTGAGATTTGATTAAATTTTTTGGGTAATTTCCCCCAGCCGGACGAGTAAAAAACCACGATATCTTTTAACCGAAATTTCTTAAATTTCACCCCTCAAAAACCAGCCCCGGAAAAAGTTTCAACCGAAAGAATGCCACGTGTATTGTTCCCCGAAAAAACTGGTAATTTTTAACCCCTGGTTTTTAATTTTCGTAGCGCACGCGACTGACCTAGTGCAATAAAAGAAAATTCGGTAGTGAACTAAAAGTAATGCTCAAACATTTTCCGACGTTCCAGATTGTAATGA
>CADEFG010000861.1 GCA_902826505.1 uncultured Acidobacteriota bacterium | reverse complement strand
ACACCGTAATTATTCGTGAATTTATTGATAAAAGTTAGCGAATAAAGAATCGGGATTGAAAGATATTTAGTAATCGGTCGAATCCAACTGTAATTACTAAAATTAATCGTATCTATGATATCTATTGGTCTTCCAACCGTCTGGGTTAAAGTTTTATTATAATCGTCCAGTGCGAAATAATCTTTCGTTCCAGTGTAGATTTTCGTCGTTGAACCATCCGCATTTATCGGGACAAGAGCCATTACCAGATGACGTGTTTCGGTCGTTTTCTGGTTTCGTGTGATCCAACTGAAGATGCCGTCATAGACAGGCTTTATCGGAACATCGTATTTTGATGAGCGATATTCCAAGCCTTGTGTTTGCGTCGCCGGAATCGCGACCATCGTAAAATAAGCGTCTGCCACCCCAGCCCAATCAACGTTTCCGCCGTCGCTCAAAACGCTATCTTTAGAATCTTTTTCATAAGTAAATGAATAATAGCCCTGATGCCGTTTGATTTCACCGTTTACGTGGGAAATGGTTTCCGATTCGATGTGATAAAAATTGTGATGATTGATACCGTGGTCGCCAATGCTCGCACCGATGCCAAGTTTTGTGTTTGGAACGGTTTGACCGTTGCGGGTTAATTTAATTCCTAAATCCGCGACGTAGCTATCGGCACGAAAGAGAAAGGTTTTTGTAATTTCAATACCATTTTCGTTAAGCGTAAAAACGATCTGTTTTTCTTGTCCTTTTTCGAGATTAATCGTTTCTTCGCTGCCCGAAATCTGATAATTGCGATCATTAAGAAAGGCATTCAAAGTTTGGTCATCGGTCGAAAGTTTGAACGGCAATTCACGCGGATTACGGTTGCGGGCTTCGTCAGAAATCAATTGCAGCGGTTTTTTCTCGGTTGCGGTCGAGCCATCGGCAAAAAGCGGGGTTTCACCTTTCGGAGATTTGTCTTTTAACAAAATCCAGCTCGTCGCGAGCGCGCCTTTTGAATCGAGTTTTACCTCGTAAAGATCGGATTTGATCGTGATTTGCTTGTTCGGCGTGGTGTCGGGCGTGGTGACCGCGTTTTGCGGTTGAGGCGGCGGCGTGGCTTGAACTTGCGGAACCGGCGTCGCTTCGGTATTTGAAACCTGCGCCGTATTGGTATTGTCATTTTGTTTCGGTTTCGGCGCAAAAAAATAGCTCCAACCAAAAAAAACCGTCATTGAAAGCAATGCGGCAATCAGAAAACGAGATTGATTTTGTTGTTTAGAATTATCCATTATTTATATTTTGGATTTTAGATTTTGGATTTTGGATTTTTTGATTGAATCATTAAAACAGAAAATTTGATCAAAAACTGACTTGATAATTTAATGAATTCAAAATCTAAAATCCAAAATCTAAAATCCAAAATCACTTCACCGGGTCGTAGCCGCCCTTACAAAAAGGTTGACAGCGTAAGATACGTCTTACGCCGAGCCAGGTTCCTTTAATCGCGCCGTATTTTTCGACCGCTTCCATTGCATAGGTCGAGCAAGTCGGTTCAAACCGGCACGCAGGCGGCAAAAAAGGCGAAAGAAACGTCTTGTAAAGCTGCAAAAAACTTAAAACCAGATACTTCATTCTACTTTACTTGAACGTCTTTTCGCCTTTCTGCGATTCAAAAATTTTAACTTTCTCGATAATTTGCCGAAATTCCGCGAGCGGTTTTTCCAATTTGACCTGCAAAAGACTCCGGCGCGCATTCAAAACCCAATCGAATTTTGTTTCAAGTTCGGCAATTTCTACCTTGCTCAAACGAAAAGTCTCCCGAAGCAGTCTTTTTGCCCGGTTGCGGTCGTGCGCTTTGGTGCTGATTTTCTTTGAAGCCGTGATGCCAAGCCTTTGATGCGGAGTTTCCGACGGCAAAATAAAAACCGTCATAAAACGCCCGTCAAAACGCCGCCCGCCCTGATAAACACGGCGAAACTCGCCCGGTTTTCGCAGTCGCCCGTCTTTCGGCAAACGAAAGTTTAATAATGCTTCACAGTTAATACTTTGCGCCCCTTCGCACGGCGGCGTTTCAAAACTGCGCGTCCGTTCTTGGTCGCCATTCTCGCTCTGAAGCCGTGTTTCTTGGCACGACGACGATTGTTCGGTTGATAAGTTCTTTTTGGCATAATTACTGTTCATCCTCCACTCTAAAGTGAAAACTTAAAGTTTATGTAAAAA
>CADEFG010000860.1 GCA_902826505.1 uncultured Acidobacteriota bacterium | reverse complement strand
ACGGGTCGCACGAACGTCGGAAAATCGTACTTGCTCAATAAAATCTTGGGCGAAGAACGCGTCATTGTTTCGCCGATCGCGGGCACGACCCGCGACGCGATCGACACGCATTTAACGGTTGACGACCAGAAATTCCTGTTGATCGATACCGCCGGAATCCGCCGCAAAGGCAAAACGACCGAAATGGCGGAAAAAATGTCCGTCATCATGGCGCGCAAATCTCTGGAACGCGCCGACGTTGCGATCATGATCATTGACGCGATCGAAGGCGTCACGAATTTGGACGCAAACATCGCGGGTTACGCGGTCGAATCGGGTTGTTCGGTGATTCTTGTCGTCAATAAATGGGACGCGCTCGAAGAAAAAGAAACAAATACGATCTATCGCTTTGAAGACGATCTGCGCCAAAAGATGAAGTTCTTGGATTGGGCGCCGATGGTCACGATCTCGGCACTGACGGGGCAGCGCGTAACGAATATTCTGCCGCTCGTTTTGAAGGCAAACGAAGCGCGAAACCTGCGCGTGCCGACCGCCAAACTCAATAAGTTCTTTGAAGAAAATATTTCGCAGCCGAAAGGCGGCGGCGCGCCCGCGCCGGTCAAGGGCGGCTTTTCGCGGCTCAAAGTTCAATACATCACGCAGGGCGGTTTGCGCCCGCCGCTCTTTG
Organism: uncultured Acidobacteriota bacterium; assembly: GCA_902826505.1. Lineage (GTDB taxonomy): Bacteria > Acidobacteriota > Blastocatellia > Pyrinomonadales > Pyrinomonadaceae > JAFDVJ01. The sequence continues at coordinate 1,521 of CADEFG010000860.1, read as the reverse complement.
TTTTATTTACTTCGGGCGGCGTCGGAAAAGCCGGACTGCATTTTTCTTATCTTCGTTATATCGAAAACCGTCTGCGCGATGAATTCGAGTTTTTCGCGACGCCGATTCGTTTGAAAGAAAAACATAAGATCAGAAACAAAAAAGAAGAATGAACGCCGAACAATTGGAAAATCAAGAAGTCTGGAAACAGGTTAAAGGTGCGGAAATACTTTTTGAAGAATACGGATATTTCCCGACGCTTCACGACGCAGTCATCGAAAATATTAGGATAAATTTTGAGAATAAAGAATTCTATCTAACAGTTTATTACTCGGATTTAACTGAAGATGAGGACAACAGCGGAACAACAAGATTTACTATTTGCTGGCGAAACGTTCAACAAGCGGATTTTGATTGGTACGGCGTAGATTTATTGGGAATGAAATTTTCAAGAGACGGCGAATTTTTCAAGACCAAATTCAGAGATTACAGCTTTGGTTTTGACGGCGAACTTATTTCGAGTGAAATTGAAATTACAAATATTGAAATCGAGCCTCAAAAAGATGAAAATAATCGAGGAATTATTAAGTTTTCGATAAATTAAGTAAATGATGGACATAATTCATTTTTGACAAGTAAACTTATTTCATCGTTTAGTGGCGGTCTCTGACCGCCGCTCGACAGTACTTCTAAAAAGGCGGTCAGAGACCGCCACTAAACGGCTAATTTTTTTGATTCTCTCAACGGTTAATTTTATTGTTAGTGAATTATGTCCATCCTTCAATTAAGTAAATGGAAGTTTTGTTATTACTGATCAGAATTTTTCTGTTCGCGGTTTTCGCGGTTGCGGGCATCGGCAAACTGCTCGACCTCGAAGGCGCGGAAAAAGCCGTCAAGGAATTCGGCGTGCCCGAAGGTTTGGCGCGCACCTTGGCGATTGGTTTGCCGGTTGCCGAATTAGTTCTCTCGCTTTTGCTTTTATCGACGAAAACTTCATGGTTTGGGGCAATCGGCGCAGGTTTGCTTTTGACGATTTTTATCGGCGGAATGATCTGGCAGATGGCACAGGGCAAGGCGCCCGATTGTCATTGTTTCGGCGCGATTCACAGCGAGCCGGTTTCGAAAAAGAGTTTGATTCGCAACATCGTTTTTGCGATACTGGCGTTTTTCCTGGTCGTGCGCGGCGCGGCTGGTCAAGGTTTGAGTTTGACGGATTTAAGTAGCGAAATGGCAATACAGTTATTCTTGGGTTTGGCGACGATCGGACTGCTCGGCGCGGTCGTCTTTTATTTGAAGAAGATTTCCGAACAGCAATTGCAGATCATGCGGCGGATCGAAGTTCTCGAACTCGTTTCACACGAAGACGGGCGCGAGATCGAACGCAAAGATGCCGGAAGCCCGCATGACAGTTTACCGATCGGAGCGATCGCGCCCGATTTTGAATTACCCGATCTGAGCGGCAAAATCGTCTCTTTCGAACATCTGCTTGCCGGAACGAAACCGCTTTTGTTCTTTTTTGTGAGCCCGACCTGCGGTCCGTGT
>CADEFG010000859.1 GCA_902826505.1 uncultured Acidobacteriota bacterium | reverse complement strand
ATCGCCGAAAACGCGGGCGATATTTTGCGCGTCGGCGATCTGGTTGAAGTTCTCGAAACTAAAAATCCGCCGAAGTATTTATAAGAAATTTGCCCGCGAATAAACGCGAAATTGCGCGAAAATTTAAAACCAAAAGTTTTCTTTCGTGTTATTTCGTGTTATTTCGCGGGCAAAAATCATTTTCAACTTTCCAGACGATAATTCGGGGCTTCTTTCGTGATAATCACGTCGTGAACGTGCGATTCACGCAAGCCCGCCGAAGTGATCCGGACGAATTTTGCGTTTTTGTGGAGTTCCTCGATATTTTTACAACCCGTGTAACCCATGCCCGAACGAAGTCCGCCGACTAATTGCGTGACCATTTCGGCGAGCGTTCCTTTATAAGCGACGCGCCCTTCGATGCCTTCGGGCACGTATTTCGAATCGGAAACCGTTCCTTCCTGCGCGTAACGATCGCTTGATCCCTGCTTCATCGCGCCGATCGAACCCATTCCGCGATAGGTTTTAAAATTTCTGCCCTGAAACAAAATGACTTCGCCCGGCGCTTCTTCCGTTCCGGCGAAAAGCGAACCGATCATCACACAGTCCGCGCCCGCGACGATCGCCTTAACGACATCGCCCGAAAACTTTACGCCGCCGTCGGCAATCACCGGAACGCCGGTGCCTTTCGCCGCTTCGACGCAATCGGCGATCGCCGTGATCTGCGGAACGCCCGCGCCCGTCACGACGCGGGTCGTGCAAATCGAACCCGGACCAATTCCGACCTTGACGGCATCGACGCCGGCGTCGATCAAGGCTTTGGTCGCATCGCTGGTCGCGACGTTACCGGCGATGACTTCGATCTCACCGAATTTTGCTTTGACCTTTTTGACGGCTTCGATCACGCGGCTCGAATGACCGTGCGCGGTGTCGATGACGATCGCGTCAACGCGGGAATTGATCAATGCTTCGGCGCGTTCGAGATAATCGCCGGTCGCGCCGATCGCCGCCGCACACCGCAATCTGCCCAAACCGTCTTTTGCCGCGAACGGATAACGAATCGCTTTTTGAATATCCTTGACCGTGATCAAACCTTTCAGATGCCCGTCGTCGTCCGTGACGAGAAGTTTTTCGATCCGGTGTTTTTGGAGTTTCGCTTTTGCCTGTTCGAGCGTTGTGCCGACCGGAACGGTGACGAGCGGCTGCGGCGTCATCACTTCGGAAACGGGAATGTCGAACCGCAGCTCGAAACGCAGATCGCGGTTGGTGATAATGCCGACGAGCAAACCGTTTTCGTCAACGACCGGAACGCCGCTGATCTTGAAGCGTTCCATTATTTCGAGCGCTTCGGAAACAAGCGCGCTTTGATGAATCGTCACCGGATCGACGATCATTCCCGATTCCGATCGTTTGACTTTATCGACTTCTTCGGCTTGTTCGGCGATCGAAAAGTTTTTGTGGATCACGCCGATGCCGCCTTGCTGGGCGAGGGCGATCGCGAGACTCGCTTCGGTGACGGTGTCCATCGCCGACGAGCAGAGCGGAATATTCAAAAGAATGCTGCGCGAAAAGCGCGTCGCGACATTCGTTTCGCTCGGCAGAATGTCGGAATACGCGGGAACCAGTAAAACGTCGTCAAATGTTAAGCCTTCCTTGATTTCTTCAATGTTCATAAGTTTGATCTTTGGTTTTCGGTTTTCGGTTTTCGGTTTTGAAGAAAAATTCAAAAACCAGAGACCGAAAACCGAAAACCATTTTCTAATAAAAAAGCCCGCATTTAGCTTGCGGGCGCGATTTCGCTTCAAAAATTAATTATAAATTTCAGCTTTTGAGAAAGCCGCATAAAACTTTTAGCGCCGCGTGGCGGTATTCGTATTTGCATTTGTCGTGGTCACTTCGCCGCCCGTAATTTGTCCGCTTTGCAGGATTTGCGCGATATTATCCTTGTTTATTTCAAATTTGATGGTGCCCTGATTCGGCGCGGTTTGCGTCGGAAGGGTTATCGATTTTCCGTTTAATGTCATCTGCACCGCATTTGCCTTGGATTTTGAATAACTGATCCTCAAACTGTTTTGCGCCTTGAGTTCTATCGATTCAGCGGGCTTGATTGTCGGATAGGTCGTTTTTGTATCGTTGACGACCGTTGCCGAAACGTCCTCGGTTGATTTGAGATTGACCGAAATCTCATTGGTCGAAGGAATTGACGGCGC
>CADEFG010000858.1 GCA_902826505.1 uncultured Acidobacteriota bacterium | reverse complement strand
AAATCTACGAAACGCGAATTCGTCCGCTCGTTCATCATTACTGGTAAATTTTCGTTTTTGAGGTATTTGTTATGAAATTTATTATTTCGTTCGTCGCGATCAGTTTTTTTCTGCTTTTCCCAAACATTTCCGAAGCCCAGATCGGGAAACGGTTTCCATCCGAGCGAAAGGTCGTCAAAGATCCGGTAACGGGGACGATGCTGACGTTTTTGACGAGTACGCCAAACGGCGATTCCAAAATTTATCAAACTCACAACCAGTGGACATCCGACGGAAACTGGCTCATTTTTCGTTCCGAACGGGTGCGCGGCGAAGCGCTCGCGGTCAATGAAAAAACGGGCGAAATCGTGCAGGTCACCGAAGGCGGCTACACGGGAATGCTCAATGTCGCGCGCAATTCGATGAAGCTTTATTTTATGCGCAACCCGAACAGAAATTCGTCCGACCGGCGCCTGCCCGCCGCTTTGCAAATCGTCGAAGTTGATTTGGCAAAACTTTTTGCCGACAGTAAATCAGGCAAATTAAAATCGGCAGACGATTATCAGCGAATTTGCGGCACGACGCCGCCCGAAATCGGCGCGGGCGGCGATATGGCACTCGACGGCGATGAAAATTGGGCTTATTTTCGGATCGGGAAAGAAGAAGCCGCGCGGCATCTCGCGCCGAATACGAAACTCGAACCGAATTTCGGTCCGCGAAATATGGGCGCGGGACCTTCGGGAATCGCGGCGATGAATATTCAAACCGGTGCAATCAAACACGTCATTTCCGTGCCTTTTCAAGTCGGGCATATTCAAACAAATCCGTGGGTTGCGGGTGAGATCGTCTTTTGCTGGGAAACCGGCGGAAAATCGCCGCAGCGAACCTGGACGGTGATGGCAGACGGCAGCGGGCGTCGACCGTTGTATCCCGAATCGGAATACGAATGGGTGACGCACGAAACGGTGATCGGCAAAGACGAAGTCGCGATCGCGATTATGGGGCATCGTCAAATTCCGGGAAGCACGATCAAGATCGCTGACGGTACGGCGGTCGGCGGCGCGAATCCCGGACAGGAAGCGGCTTGGGGACCATCGGGGACGCGCGAAAAACCGACCGGCTTGGGGATTGTCAATCTGCGGACACGGCAAATGACGATCGTCGGGCAGACGCCTTCGGGCAGCGGACTCTGGCACGTCACGGGATCGCCCGACGGGCGCTGGGCGGTCGGCGACGATTTTGCAAGAAACATTTATTTGATCGATCGCCGGACGAGCGAAATGATCTTACTGTCTGCCGGACATAAAACGACTGCCGCCGATCATCCGCATCCGACGATGAGTCCCGACGGAACGAAAATTCAAATCCAATCGGCAATGCTTTCGGCGGACGGCAAATCAATGAACATTTGCATCATTCCGGTGCCCGAAGAATGGCTGAAGCGGAAATATTAATCGGGCTTAAAATTGCTTTTTCAAACATTTATTTGGTCGTGAAGAAATAATGAAGAGAATCGCCGTTTGTGTATTTATTTTCGCGTTTTCTTTTGTTTTGAGCGCAAATGCTCAGACAAGGATTCAGGGACTTTTGACCGAAAACTCCGCAACGCCGCTCGGGATCGATGTCAAAACGCCGCATTTTTCGTGGCAGATGAATTCCGCCGAACGCGGCGCGGCGCAGACAAATTACAAAATCGAAGTCACGGATCCGCAGGGAAAAGCGGTTTGGAATTCGGGAAAAGTTTCATCCCCCGATTCGCTGAATATTCCTTTCGGCGGCAGCGAGCTTCAGCCGGTAACGAAATATCAATGGAAAGTGACGGTCTGGAATCAGAAAGGCAAACAATTTTCGGCGGCGTCGTGGTTTGAAACGGGTTTGCTGAATCCCGATCCGAAGCTTGCGGCGTGGGACGGCGCGACGTGGATCGGCGGCGGGGCGGAAGATTTGCCGCTTTATGCGCAATACACTTCAATTTACAAACTCAATTACACGCAAAAAATCGTTGAAGGCAGCGCTCAGGCAAGCTTTATCGTCGGCGCGAACGATCCGCGTTTGATGGATCGGAATAAAAATATTTTTCAGCTTCAGAATAAAAAGGACGAAAGCTACATAAAATTCGAACTCGATGTTTCGGCGGTCGGAAAATCAGCGCCAGGATTCGCCAAATTCAATGTTTACCGCGTCGGCTATGCGGAAACCGACAAAGCGGATGTGCCGTTTGCCAGT
>CADEFG010000857.1 GCA_902826505.1 uncultured Acidobacteriota bacterium | reverse complement strand
GGGCGGGAATATCAAAGCATCTGCCGCTGATTTTAGCAGAAGTAATCGGAACGGAGGTTGACACGATTGCCGAAGGATTTCGCAGTTATCTTGAGAAAAATCTGCCGAAAGCCGATTCGCGAAAGGTTTATTTTGATCACGGCGATCAAACGCTCGACCAATTTTATCAGCTTTTGCAGAAAAAGGTTGATGAAATTATGCAAAAAAAAGGCTGGACGAAAAAAGCCTGGATCACGCGTTTCTTTCCCGGCGAAAGCCATTCCGAAACGTCGTGGGCGAAACGCTTGCATATTCCGGTCGAGTTTTTATTAGAGAAATAAATATTTATGAATTTTCCAAGGGCATCAGGAGTTTTGCTTCATCCGACGAGCTTGCCGTCGCAGTTCGGGATCGGCGATTTCGGCAACGAAGCTTATCAATTTGTCGATTTTTTGGTTTCGGCACGGCAAACCTACTGGCAAACTTTGCCGCTCGGGCAAACCGGTTACGGTGATTCGCCGTATCAATGTTTCTCGGCGTTTGCGGGCAATATCTATCTGATCTCGCCCGCAAAATTAGTAGCGGACGGTTTTTTGACGGAAGAAGATTTGGAGAGCGTTCCCGAATTCGCGGAAAGCAAAGTAGATTTCGGCAAAATGATTGATTTCAAACTGCCGTTGCTTGAAAAAGCGTTCGAGAATTTTCGCCGGACAACGGACGAAAAACTGGCGGAAACCTTTCGTTTGTTTTGCCAGTTCAACGCGTTTTGGCTCGAAGATTACGCGCTTTTTCGCGCCGTTAAATTTTCGCAGGATCAAAAATCGTGGCAGGAATGGGACGCTCGATTAAAACTTCGCGAGCCGGAAGCCCTGGAAAAAGCGGCGCGCGAACTCGACACGGAAGTTTTCGCCCAAAAATTTTACCAGTTCGCCTTTTTCAAGCAGTGGGACGCGCTGAAAACTTACGCGAACGAACGCGGCGTCAAGATCGTCGGCGACGTACCGATCTTTATCGCGCTCGATTCGTGCGACGTCTGGTGCAATCCGCGTGAATTCAAATTAAATGAAGACGGTTCGCCAAAATCGGTGGCGGGCGTTCCGCCGGATTATTTCTCGAAAACCGGACAGCTCTGGGGCAATCCGATCTACAACTGGGACAATATGCGCGCCGAAGGTTTTAAATGGTGGACAAGCCGCGTCAAATTTACTTTGAAAATGTTCGATATTGTCCGCGTCGATCATTTTCGCGGGTTTGCCGCAAGCTGGGAAGTTCCGGGCGGCGACGAAACGGCGGAGCGCGGCGAATGGGTCGATGTGCCGGGCAAGGATCTATTCAACACGCTCAAATACGCGATCGGCGAGCTGCCGTTCTGGGCGGAAGATCTGGGCGTCATCACGCCCGATGTCGAGGCTTTGCGCGACGGTTTCGGTTTTCCCGGAATGCGCATCTTACAGTTTGCCTTCGGCGGCGACGCGAAAAATCACGATCTGCCGCATAATTATATTCAAAATTCGGTCGCTTTTACGGGTACGCACGACAACGATACGACCGTCGGCTGGTTTCATTCCGAAGCGGGCAAAGGTTCGGGACGCGACGCCGTGACCATCGAAAAAGAACGCGCCTTTTGTCTCGATTATTTAAACACGGACGGGGCGGAGATCCACTGGGATTTTATCCGCGCGGTCTGGGCAAGCGTCGCCGACACGGCGATCGCGCCGATGCAGGATTTGCTCGGTCTCGGCAACGAAGCGCGGATGAATCTGCCCGGCTCGACCGACGGCAATTGGTACTGGCAATGCCGGAGCGGTGATTTTTCGGACGAAATCGCCGAAAGGTTAAAGGACTTGACAGAACTTTATGGAAGAATCTGATAATAAATTTCAGGAAAATTATGAAACCTCAAAAAAAGTTCCGCGCCTTTTTATCGTTTCCGGCGAAATCGTCCGGCGATTCGGTTGGATCGGTTATCTAATGGCGAGCGGGGCGATCGTGATTTCGATAATGGTGATCTTTCGCGAATACAAAAGCCTTGCCTCAACCAGTTTTCCGGGTTATTTTATCGCGATCTCGGCGTGGTTTTGGCTGTCGATCGGGTTTGTGAAGTTTTCAAAAAGCTACGCGCAAGGAATTCAGGAAGGCAATCGAAACGCCATTTTGAGTTTTATTTTATTGATCTTTCTGTTTTGTTTGCTGGCGGGTTTTACTGCCTTTTACAGATTTGGGGTTGA
>CADEFG010000856.1 GCA_902826505.1 uncultured Acidobacteriota bacterium | reverse complement strand
TCGAGGAATGTTTTAAGTTGATTTTTACGAAACTTTACGACGAATTCGAGTCGGTGCGCGATCGTCCTCGGCTTTTGGAATTCCGCAACACCGGACAAACTGAAGCTGAACTTCACGACAAGATTTCTAAGTTGTTTGATAAAGCAAAAGAGAAATGGAAAGGTGTTTTCGATACCGGCGAACGGATAAAATTAAAACGTTCGCATTTGCCGATTTGCGTCGCCTCGCTGCAAAACGTTCGATTTTTTAATTCCAACCTCGACATCGTTGATGACGCTTTTGAATATCTCGTCAATAAAAGCGCAAAAGGTGAAAAAGGTCAGTATTTCACGCCACGTTATGTAATTGATATGTGTGTAAAAATGCTCGACCCGAAGGAGAAGGAATTTGTAGTTGATACCGCCGCCGGCAGTTCTGGTTTTACAGTTCATTCGATTTTCCATGTTTGGGGCAAAATCTTTGAAGATTTGGGAATGAAGAAATCGGAAGTTCACACGGCGGAAAAGAAACCGCCGAGATGCGAAGATTACGTGCGCGAAAAAGTTTTCGCGATTGATTTCGACGAGAAAAGCGTGCGCGTCGCCAAAACTTTGAACCTCATCGCGGGCGACGGTCAAACCAACGTGCTTTATCTGAATTCGCTTGATTACGAGCGATGGAACGACGAAATCAACGATCGTGAATGGCGCAAGATTTACGGCGCAGGTTTTGACCGTTTGCAGGATTTAGGTGTCAATGCCAAAGAAAATCGGCAATTTAAGTTCGACGTGCTTCTGGCGAATCCGCCTTTTGCCGGCGATATTAAGGAAAACCGCGTGATCAATAAATTCGACATTGCGCAAAAGCCAAACGGCGACGCCTTGGATAAAGTCGGGCGCGATATTTTGTTTATCGAGCGTAATCTCGATTTTCTCAAACCCGGCGGACGAATGGCGGTTGTTTTGCCGCAAGGCAGATTTAACAATTCGTCGGATAAACGAATTCGGGAATACATTGCAGACCGCTGTCGGATCTTAGCGGTTGTAGGGCTTCACGGCAACACATTCAAACCGCACACAGGAACAAAAACGAGCGTTTTGTTCGTGCAGAAATGGAACGACGATAAAACCAGTGATTCATATTGTCCGCGTGTTGACGATTACAATATCTTTTTTGCGACGCAGCAAATGCCGGGGAAAGATAATTCGGGCGAAAAGCTCTACCGCGCGGAAAACATCGTGCGCCGCAATGAGCCGGATGACGAGCGCGGAACTAAATTAGTTCCTTACAAAGCGGAAGACTATTTGGAGAAGTTCGGCTCGCTTGAAAACGACACAATTTACCGCGTTTGGGGATTGGGCGGTATTCCAGAAGGTTCCAATCTGACGCTGGAAGAAATCAACGAGCGATTCGGCTCGATCGAAGAATTGAAAAAACGGGCAGGAAAAGTAATAAATCTGCGTACGCCGATCGTCGAAACAAGGTTGATGCGCGACGAACACGGGCATTTTATCGTCGCTCACGACCTTTTCAATCACGAAGGCTTGACCGAAGACGGCATCGCTGAAGCCTTTCAGGAATTCGCTAAAAAAGAAGAACTCTCATTTGCAACGGATTTTTTCGCCTAAGCCCGTTTGACGAAGCGCGATACAACGCTTTATTAAACGGGCTGGAAGCTACAGATTTGAAATTAAGTGAAGTTTTAGAAGAAGATGAAAATTTGCGTATTGAAAGCGAATTCTTTCTGAAACGTTATTTAGAAATAAATTTGAAACTAGCAAAACATGGAGTCAAAATTTTAAGTGAATATTCAGAAAAAGTTTCAGATGGAACTCATTTTACACCAAACTATAAAGAAAGTGGTGTGCCTTTTCTTTCGGCAATAAATGTTAAAGAAGGATATTTAGACCTTACAGCAAACTATAAGTTTATTTCTCCAGAAGCCCATAACGAACTTTATAAACGGTGTGACCCAAAAGCAGGAGATGTTCTTTTGCGAAAGGTTGGAGTTGGTGCTCGTTGGGCTTGCGTAATTCCTAAAGATGTTTTTGAATTTAGTATTTTCGTAAGTGTTGCTCAAATTAGATCTGAAGATAGTTTGAATCCATATTTTCTTGCTACCTATATAAATTCAAATCTTGGACAACTACAACTATTAAGATTTAATAAAGGGAGCAGTCAACCAGATTTACATTTAGAAGAAATCAGAAAACTCAAAGTTCCAATTTTAGATCAGCATT
>CADEFG010000855.1 GCA_902826505.1 uncultured Acidobacteriota bacterium | reverse complement strand
TATTGCCGGCAGTATTTTGTTGGTCATTTCGAATATGAGTTTTGCCGCCGCGAACGTTTTTTACAACGCGTTTTTGATCGACATCACATCAGAAGACAAACGCGATAAAATTTCGAGTTACGGTTACGGCGCAGGCTATATCGGCGGCGTCGTGATGCTCGTACTCAATCTTTTGCTGATCGAAAATGCCGAAAAACTCGGCATTGACAAAGCCTTTGCCGTCAGAATTTCCTTTCTGGCGGCTTCGCTTTGGTGGGGCGTTTTCGGTTTTATTTCGTTTTATCTGATCAAAACGCGTTACGCCGCCAAGGAAGTTCCGACCGATCAAAGTTTGGTGACGATCGGATTTACCGAGATCTGGGAAACCCTCAAAGAACTGCGGCGCTTGCGCTACACGATGATTTTTCTGGTCGCTTATCTGTTTTATAACGACGGCATTCAAACCGTGATTTTGATGTCTTCGAGCTTTCTTTCGCAGGAACTTTTTACGCAAGTCGAGCGCGACGCCAATCTTGACCAATCATTTTTGATTCAGATTTTTCTTGTTGCGCAAGTTTCCGCTTTGGTCGGTGCGATCGTCTTTGAACGAATTGCCCGAATTATCGGGGCGAAAAGGACGATTATTTTGTCGCTGATAATTTGGTGTGCGATCGTTATTTTTGCTTACGGATTTTTGCAGACAAAATTTCAGGCGATCATTATGGGCGCCTTTATCGGGTTGGTTTTGGGAAGTGCGCAGGCGCTTTCGCGGTCGCTGTATTCGCAGATGATTCCGGTCGGGCGCGAATCTTCTTTTTTCGGGCTTTATGAAATCAGCGAAAAAGGCACTTCCTGGATGGGACAATTGCTTTTTACGATCATTATCGGCGCGACCGGCTCGTTTCGTCAGGCAATTTTGGCTTTGATCGTGTTTTTCGTCGTCGGCAGCGTGATCTTGCTTTTCACGGACACAAAAAAAGCCATTCACGAAGCCGGAAATTTAACCCCCGAAGAAGCCGAAAATTTATAAACGACTTGTTATTGGAAAGTAGTTGGATATAATAATCAGGTAAGTAATTTAACATTTTGAAATCCTGAATTTTTATCGTGATTGAAAAGACCAACGACAAAATCGTAACAATTTTCGGCGGCTCGAAATGCTCGCCAAATTCGCCCGAATATCTTCAGGCAAAAGATCTCGGCGCAAGACTTGCGGAAGCCGGATTTACAATCTGCACGGGCGGTTATCTCGGCGTGATGGAAGCGGCTTCGCGCGGTGCCCGCGAAAAGGGCGGGCGCGTGTTCGGGATAGTCATGAACCAGTTCAAAGGCGAACCCAATCGTTATTTGACCGACAAGGTCGCGACCGATCATTTTTACGACCGGCTGCAAAATTTGATCATGCGGTCGGTCGGTTTCGTTGCCCTGCGCGGCGGTATGGGCACGGTCACCGAAATTTCGCTCGTCTGGAACAAACTTCAAACCCGCGTTCTCGATAAACGCCCGCTCGTACTTTTGGGCGATTGCTGGAAAGAGGTCGTTCGATCATGGCAAGAAAATCTGGTGGTCAGCAATTCGGACGTTTCCTTACTCGATTTTGCCAATAATGCCGAAGACGCCTGCCGGATAATTGTTGAAAAATCAAGGAGCGTGGTTTTATGAATTGCCCGAAATGTAATGCCCTTTTGATGCCGAACGCAAAATTTTGCGGAAGCTGCGGTTTCACATTGCCAACCCAACCACCAACTCCGCAATTTAATCAATCGCCGCCGGTTCCGCCGCAAACGCCGCAACAGCAGATTTCACAACCGCCGCCGCAATTTCAGCAGCCACCGCCCCCGAATTACGGATATCAACAAAACTTTGGCGGCGGAGACCGACAAAGCCTCGGCGGCGCATTTCATTTTGATACCGACGGGCGCGGACAGGGACGCGGTTATACCTGGGCGATCGAACATCAGGGCGCTTTCGCACTGGCGGTCGTCAGTTTGCAGGCTGAACAATCCATTTCCGCCGAAGCGGGAGCGATGGTTTCGATGTCCGCGAATGTTGACCTGCAATCGGAAATGAAGGGCGGCGTGTTTGGCGCTTTAAAACGCGCGGTCGGCGGTGAATCGGCATTTGTTTCGACTTTTACGGCTCGCGGCGGCGGCGGTGAAGTGACTTTGGCGCCGGGTGCGCCGGGCGATGTCGCCGGGATCGAAATGCAGAATCAGACCTTGATGGTGCAGTCGCGGTCA
>CADEFG010000854.1 GCA_902826505.1 uncultured Acidobacteriota bacterium | reverse complement strand
GGCGAAGTATCGGCTCGCAGACGGATGTTAAATGTCGATTCTGCCCCGCGTTCGCTGATCCGGCTGGAAAGCCGATTCTCCCGAACAGTTGCCGAAACCTTATCCAAATGATTATCTGTCCGGAATTTCGCGGCTTCTTTGTCAACTTGTTTTTGTGTGAAGCCGTCTTTGTCGGCGGTGACTTTTTTTTCCAAAAATATATTTTTAAGCGTTTCTTTGACGGCATTTAACTTAAAAGTTTCCGAACGGTAAACGGCTTGAAAAATCGGGATCGGCGGAATATTTGGAAACGGTTGCGCCGTTCCGACCTTTTCGTACGCGATCAAATATCCGCGAGAATTATTCATTCCTGCCGGAATGTTAAAGGAAAAATTTCCCTTCGAATCGGCATCGGTTTTCAGCGAAATGGTCGGTATGAAACTCGCTTCGTCGGGAAATTTACCTAACGGAAAATCGGTCGCCAGATGAATCCGGGCAGCTCCGAAATTCGTAAAACCGGCGGTCGGTTTGCCACCGGTTTTTATAAAACTTGCGATAAACTGTTTTTCGTTGGTTATTTTATTTAGTTTTGCATTGATTTTCATAAAACTTTTCTCCTTAAATTCACTGGCTTTAGTTGCCTTAGCTTTTAGAAATTTTTTTTGACTTAAAATCCGCCGCTGCCAACGGCTTGTTTCAGTTCCGGCGGACATTCGGGATCAATTGAAATGTCGGGCGCAAGCAGCGGATATAAAATCCAAAAATATTTGTTGAGCCACGAGATCGTGTAGCCGGTTTTTGAAACGGAAGCGGTCGCGCTCTCGCCGCGTTCCGAATCGACACAGCCATCGGTCGCGATATTGCGCCCGTTGCGCCGCATCTCGAGTTGAAATTGTTCGATCGCACCTTGCGTTTTCGATCCGCAGAGTCCGTCAATTTTCAAAGCGGCGGGCGAGTGCGGATCGCCGGAACCGGATTTGAGCGGCGGCTGGGCATTATGCCCTTGCTGGTAAACGCGTTTGAGCAGATATTGGACGAGCATCACATCGTCTCGTTTATTCGGTTCATAGGAACTCGTCAAAATCGTTGCCGGTTTTCCGGCGGCGGCACCGGCTGCCGATCCCAGCTTCAAAGCTTTGCGCGAACCGACCGTCATCGTGACGTTATACAAATGCGGATACGACCGCCCTTGAACTTGTTTTTTATATGCCATTGTTTTTTCTCCTTTTGTTTATTTATCGAACGCCGCCAGCGAATTGCGGCAGACCAGCAGTTCGCCGCCCGCAGTTTCCGAAAAATGAATCGCGCCCGCTTCGATCAGCCGAAAAATTTCCCGGACGGTCGTTTGCAAAACGGCGGCGGCTTCGTTCGGCGAAACCATCAAGGTTGGCGACTCGCAAATTTCGCATCGCACCGCACCGGCGCCGCGCCGCATTTTCAAAATCGTTCGCCGGTAATTTTCGATCGTGATCTTTGTTTTGCGGGAACTCATTTTCGATTCCGAAATGTTTTTTTTTAGGGTAAGCTCGGCGGATCGGGTTGCGGGTCAAAACCGCGAATGACCGCCGGAAGATTTAAGATCGTCCGTCCCTGTTCGCGCAGCGTGAGGGTTGAAACAATCCGGGGACGCTGAATTCCGGGTAATTCGCTTACTTCGGCGCGCGCAAAAATTGATGTGCTGACAAGATCGCCCGTCCGCGACGCCGGGAAATCGAAGGAAGCGGCTTCGCCCGCGTCAAGCTCGGTCTCGCGGACGACGCGGCGGACAAACCGGAGCCGACCGTTTTCGGTCGCGCCGTTGTCGTAAACATCAAAAACGATCCGAACGCGAATGCAGGGAATAATTTCAGATTCGGAAAAACGCGGATTTTGCAGCGTGACGCGAAGACTCTGCCCGAAATTTACCGACTGAATTCCGTAAAGCGAAAATAACGCGGGATTTCCGGTCGGCGCGGCTTGCGCGAGATTTGTTTGGGAAAAAAACAAAACCACGGCGGCAAGCCCGATGACGAAGGCGAAATTTTTTTTGATACTCATTACTAAACTCCTTTTTGATTTATTTTGTTGGCTAAAAATTTCTTTCGCCGCAAATGATTTTTGCTATAATCGTCTTACTTCACAGAGAAATAACGAAATCTAAAAAATTTTTGCGGTCAACGGCTCGATTGTCGGGCAAAAAGCGGGACAAAGTCCTAAATTTTCCCGGAATTATTTCCGAATAATTTCCGAAAATGGATAAAATG
>CADEFG010000853.1 GCA_902826505.1 uncultured Acidobacteriota bacterium | reverse complement strand
CTATCGCGGCATTTTATATTCGGCACTCCAAAGAAGATTCGGCATAATTTTGGCAGTTTCATTCGTGACGATTTTGTTCGCCGCCGTTCATATTCCGCAATACAGCAGCAATAATGTGCCGGATTACGGAACGATTATCGTGCTTTTGATGCTCAGTTTGGTTTTAACTTTAATTCGCGTCAAAACAAACAACTTGCTTCCATGCGTTGTACTGCACACGGTTTTTAATGGCATTCAATCGATCCTGCTGATCTTTTCACCTTATTTGCTGCCGCTTTCCGAACAGCCGAAAGTTCAGGAAAATCCGGCGGCGCTGATCAATTTTCTGATGTAAAAAAGCGAGAGGAAAATCCTCTCGCTAAAAATAACAAATTTAAAGTCTTTTTTAGGGTTTTTTTGAATCATCGCTCGTTGTCGGAGCAACGATGATCGGCGTTGACGGAGTATAGGTTGGTTTTGAATCATTTGACGGTTCCGATCTGGTTGGCGATTCCGATCTGGTCGGCGTGTCGTCCGACCGGCGGCTGTTATTCCAATTCGGACTATCGTCTCTTTGCCGTCTGCCGCCGTCGTTATCGTTTGTTGATGAATCGCCACGGCTTTCGTTTCGCTGACTGCCTTCGAATCGTTGAAAAGTCGGCGTCTGGGCGTTGACGCGGCGCTCTTCTCTGATCTGCGCCGAGGTCGGCGTGGTCGGCGGATTGTTTGGCGGATTCGGCGTAATAACCGGCGGCGGTTGGTTGTAAACGTATGGCGGAAGCCGGCAATAATCAAAGTCAAAGCCGTAGCCGAAACCGTATGGCGAACGCCAGCTCGAACCGAACGGCAGAAAACACCAGCGACCGGTCAACGGATCTAAGACCCAAAGACCAAACGAACCGAATCTGTTCCACATTCCGCGATTGAAAGAATTGAGTAAAGAATTTCTCAACGCATCGCGCTGCAGTTTGGCATTTATTTTAGCGGATTCTTTGGCGCGGTCCTGACTCCAAATATCGAATGCATCTTTGTTATCACGATCGAATTTTGCAATCGTCGTCGCTTTTTCGCTGACGATCGCCGATTTTCCGGCTTTGACCTCGGCTTTGTCTGCGCCGACAAAAACTTTGCCCTTCCAGACGGAAATCTTTCCGCTGCCGTCGGGCAAAACATCGACCCGATAAACTCCCGAATTGGTCAATTCGATATCGGCTTTCGGCAAATCGAGCGAAACTTTGAATTCATCGGCGGCATAAACCTCAAAAATCGCGCTGCCGTTCGATAACCTCAATTTCAGATTTTCCAGATCGGTGGTGATAAATTCGAACTCCGCATTTGCCCCTAAACGAACGAACGAACCCGGATTGAGCAGAAGCTCGACTTTCCCGTCGGCGCCGGTTGAAACTTTGTCGCCGATTTCGAGATTATCGCTTTTCAGCAGCAGCCCGCTTTTACCGTCTTTGCGGACAATCGCAACTTTCCCTTCGACATAATTGACGCCGCCGGCTTTGGCGGAAATAACATAAGTATCGCCGGCGGCTGAAACTACTTTGTCGTCCTGGGCGAACATGAAAGTAGAGAATAATAGACCGAGAGCGGCTATTGAAACAGCAAATAGCAGAATTTTTTTCATTTTTTTACTCCTTTTGGACAGATTCGAAAATATTTTAAGCCTTTTATGCTAAATAGACAATTTTATTCGTCTCTTGGTTACAATCGATTGAAAAACAATTCGGTTGCTTAAAATAACAGAACAACCTTTACCGCCCGAACGTAATCAAAGGTATTGCCTGTCGCGGTTTGACAAGTATTTATAAAGAGGAATAATTATGGCAACTTATAAAGACCCGGTAAAATGTTTTGCACCGCTCGAAGTAGTCGAAAGATTACTTGAGATCCGTGCAGATTTGGGTTATGCAGAAGTTGTTTATCTGGATAGCTCGATGGAATTAGCGCAGTTTTTCGATGCTTTCGGTTTTGATGTTTACGCATTTTCGACATCGACCGAGAAATTAAATTACGGTGATTACCGAACACCGATCGTGCCGGGCGGCGACGCCTTGCACACTTCGCTGACGGGACACTAAGAAACAAGTTTTACAATTTCCAAAAACTGAAGGAACGCGGAAGGTGATTCAAGCAATTGAAAAGCCCCGCGTTTTTTCAATGTCAAAAAGTGAATACGTAAAAAAGTGTTGTTTTAATTAACCAATGGTGCTAGTTGAAAAAGTCACGGAAAAGTTTCTATTGTGA
>CADEFG010000852.1 GCA_902826505.1 uncultured Acidobacteriota bacterium | reverse complement strand
TCAGACGATTTACGGAATGGTCGTCCGGCAAGCGGCGGTGCTCGCGTATATCGATAATTTCCGCCTGCTTGCCATGCTCTGTTTTCTCGGCGTTCCGGCGGCGTTTTTGTTTAAGAAAGTGCGCGGCGCGAAACCTCCGCCCGGCGCTCATTAACGAAAATATTAAATTGAACGGATTATTTCTCGGATGAAAAAAATGTGCCGCGCATTTTTCTGCGCGGACATTCGCGAAAAAAGCGAGATGAACTCGCTTTTTTCGGATTGAAACTACGATTCATCCGGCGGATTCGGATTCACCGGTTTGCTGTTTGGTTTCGGCAAATCCTTCTTTTCGGCGGATGCCTCGATCAATTTATCATCTTGCTTGATGCCGAGCTGTGCCATCACTTCGGGAATGCTCAAGCCCATCGCCTGAAGCTGTTGGAGAAGTGAAAATATAACGGTCGGCGCGGTTTGCGCGAAGCGATTGATGCCGCTCATCTGTCCATTACCGTCGCCGTTTCCGCCTTGATCGATCATCACGATCTTATCGATTTTGCCTAAAGGTTCGGCGACCGCCTGGAAAACCGGCGCGCTCGCTTCGATGATCGAAGGCAGTTTTTCCAAGATCGTTTGCAGACGGGCGGCATCGTTAAATTCGCGCCACGCGGAGGCTTTTTCCTTGATCGCGGCGGCTTCTGCCAAACCTTGCGCTTCGATTGATTTTGCCTGCGCCAAACCTTGCGCCTGCAATTTTTCGGCTTCCGCCAAACCGAGCGCGCGGATTTTTTCGGCTTCGGCACGACCCTCGGCTTCGACCGCCGTCGCGCGTCCCTGACCTTCTTTTTGCAGTTTTTGCGATTCGGCTTCGGCTTGCGCGATTTGCGCCTGTTTTTTACCTTCGGCTTCTAAGATTTGCGCTTCCTGAGCGCCTTGCGCGCGCAGAACGGCGGCTTTACGGTCGGCTTCGGCTTGTTTGACGACCGTTGCTTCGAGTTCTTTTTCCTTGCGCAAAACTTCCTGTTCCTGAACGGCGATTTGTTCCTGTGTGCGGATCCGTTCGATGCGGACTTCTTCGGCGACGACTTCCTGTTGGGCTTTGGCTTCGGCGAGCGGTCCGGCTTGATTGGCTTTGGCGCGTTCTTTTTCGATCTCGGCTTGCACCTGCGCTTTTTGAATTTCGGTTTCGCGGTTTGACTGCGCGATCAAGGCTTCGGTGTTGAGCCGAACTTTTTCGCCTTCCTGAAGCGCGAGCGACGCTTTGATCTTTGAATCGCGATTGGCTTCCGCCTGTCCGATCTCGGCATCGCGTTTGACTTCCGCCGTTCTTCTTTTGCCCAGCGCATCGAGATAACCTTCTTCGTCGGAAATTTCCTGAATCGTCAGCGCGTCGAGACCAATGCCCATTTTTTCCAGATCTCCGGCGGCTTCCGAAGTCAGTTTTTGCGCAAAACTCTGACGGTCGTTGTTGATTTCCTCAACGGTCAGAGTTCCCAGAATGGCGCGCAGATGTCCTTCGAGCGTTTGAAAGATCAGCCCGTGAAACTGGTCTTGCGGCATTCCCAAAAATCTTTCCGCCGCCGCCCGCAAGCTCTGGTCGTCGCCTTTGATCTTGACGTTGGCAACCGCTTTGACGGAAACCGGGACGCCCTGCGAAGTGTAAGCGCGGGTTGTTGCGAGCGGAACGGTGATGACGTTCAAATCGAGATATTCGACCTTTTCGAGAAACGGAATAACAAGCGTAGCGCCGCCGCGCACTTGCCGGTAACCGACCGTCGTGCCGTCGCCAAGCTTACGCGTCCGACCGGAAATAACCGCCGCCTGATTGGGCGAAACCTTGATATAGTTTTTACTCAAAAGCATCAGCACGATGAGCAGCGCGATAACGATGCCAACGACCACGCCGACAATTAAAATCAAAGAAGATTCAAACATTTTATTTACCTCGTTTTTCTTAGTTCAGAGTTCACGCATTAGCGCGCCTGCCGTCAGCGAAGCGCGACGGCGCAAAGTGCGTTTCGCGTTTAGACGCGGAACTTTAAGTGTTTTCCCCAAAAAGCGAAAGTCTTTCGCCGCGATCAATGCTGACAAATACCGAATCGCTGCCGATCGAATCAATGCGGACGAGTTGTCCGGCTTTGATTTCTTCGCCGGAAATTGTCCGCGCCAGTTTTTCGACCTTTTCTTCACCGATTAAACACGAAATTTGTCCAAGCCCGTCGGGTTTGATATTGACAATCACCTGCGCCGTGCGT
>CADEFG010000851.1 GCA_902826505.1 uncultured Acidobacteriota bacterium | reverse complement strand
GGAGAATAACGTAACGCTCCTGCCGACCGAGATATTCCAATTTGTAAGAGGAAAACTCGACTTCTATTATTTCCCCGTCTTTTTTGCGATGTTTTGCCTGAATCGAATGAGTAATTTCCGTTTGGTTGACTCGTTTCATTATTTCGAGGAATCCGGGAATTTCTTCCGCCGGGCGAAGATCGCGGGCGCTCATCTTCAAAAGCTCTTCCCGCCCGTATCCGTAAAGTTTCAAGGTCGCTTCATTGACCGCCAGAATTTGATGATTTTCAGAATCAATGATAAAAACGGGAAACGGATTTTTGTCAAAAAGAATCCGGTAGCGTTCTTCGCTTTCGCGCAATGCCTGGTCTAATTGCTTTTGCTCGGTGACGTCGCGCATGATACTCAGATTTCGCCCCTCGGCAATGTGCGTCGCCGAATATTGCCCCGTCCGGGGTTTTCCGTCCGCCCTGATAAAATCGAACTCGCCTTTTTCTTTTCCCTTTTTAAGGTAGGAACGGTAGAGCTGTTCGACATGGGTTTCCTTCGGCGTCGGAAGGTCTGAAACCTTCATTTTAAGGAGCTTTTCTCGCGAAAACCCGAGCATCTCGCACGCGGCTCGGTTGACGTCAAGGTAATGACCTTCGTCGTCGGCGATCAGTATCGCGTCGAGGCTCTTCTCGAATAAAAGCCGAAATTTTTCTTCATTCTCGCGCAGCTGATCTTCACTCGCTTTGCGCTCGGTAATATCACTTACCAGAACCGCTAATCCCTGGACTTCACCCGATTTATCGCGGAGCGGCGTATAGGTCACATTAACCCAGCGAGCGCCGGCGTTTTTATAGGGCAAAAGGTCTTCATAACTGATTTTTTCCCCGGCGAGTGTCGCTTCGAAGCGCGGGCGGATCTTCTCCCAAGCCGCGTTGCCGAGCACGTCACTCATATGTTTGCCGGTAATTTCATTGCGCGAGTAGCCGAACCAGCTTTCATAAGTTTGATTATTGAAACGGTAAAATCCGTCCTTATCGACGAACGAAATTAAAACCGGTACTGCATCGGTTATCTGCCGCAGCCGTTCTTCGGCGGCTTCCATTACGTCTTCCACGTTTTTGCGCTGACTAATATCCGCATGGGTCACCACAACACCGTTTTGACCGGACAATAAAGGAGTTACCGTCAAAATAAAAAAGCGCTTTTCCGTCCGGGAATGACACGGATATTCGGTCGTAAAATCCGCAACTTTGCCGCCGAGCACGGCTTTGATGCCTTCGGCGACCGCGCGGGCTGGCGGTTCATTTCCCGCTGCATAACAAACATCGAGATAATTTGCTCCGATGCCGGTCGCTTTAATATATTTCCGACCGCCATTGGCAAGCGTAAAATCCGTCCAGCTTTTATTGACGTGAATTATTATTCCGTTTTGGTCGAGAACCGCCACTTGATCGTTGACCGAATTCAGTATTCCGCTCAGCAGAATTTCTTCTTCGCGCAGTTTTTCTTCAATTAATTTGCAACCCGTTATATCGTGTCGAATCGCAATATATTGCAGCGGTTTTCCCTGCTCGTCAAGAAACGGAACGATGGTCGTCGAAACCCAGTAAAAACTACCGTCTTTTGCCCGGTTTTTGATCTCGCCGCGCCACGTTTTTCCGCCGGCGATGGTTTTCCATAGATTCCGGAAAAAATTTTTCGGATGAAAATCGGAATTGATGATGCGGTGAGTTTGTCCCAAAAGCTCAGCGCGCGAATATTTCGAGATTTCGCAAAACTTATCGTTGACGTAAGTAATCACCCCCTTTGAATTGGTTATCGCGACGATTGAGGATTCATCGAGCGCATTTTTGATGTCGGAATTTTTTTTTGAGATTGGTTTGTCCTTCTCTCTCATTTTAGTTAACAGGTGGTTTTCGGTTTATTTTTAAATGATACCGAACGCGGTCGCGTGAAACATGCAAAAGCTCTCCGGCACGCGTGATGTTTCCGCCCGTTCGTTCGAGCGCTTTTTTGATCAGCGCGTTTTCCACCGCATCGAGGGCAATTCCCTCGGGCGGAAACATTATATACTGGCTGACCTCAGCCTCCTGCCCGTTCAACCCGGAAAGATACCTTGAAGAAACTTCCTGAATGTCGCGGGGCAGGTATTTCATCGTAATTTCCTCACCCTCTTCGAGTATTAAAGCCCGTTCGACGGCATTTTTTAGTTCGCGGACATTTCCCTTCCAAAGATAGCGACGGAAGGATTCGGCAACTTCCGGCG
>CADEFG010000850.1 GCA_902826505.1 uncultured Acidobacteriota bacterium | reverse complement strand
CGAAAATTGGTTTTGACGGGCGATTTCGGACGCGATTTGGAAACCACGGGCGGCTTGGCTCAACGTTTGGCAGACCTTTACGGGTTTGATCTACCATCGAGCGAATTGGGTTCGTTTTTGCAGGGCGTTAACTCCGTTACGGATTCTCAGATCAAATTTTTTGCCGAAAACTACCTGAAGGGCGGCGATATGATAATTGTCGGTGATTATCAGGTTTTCAAAGATGATCTGGCAAAACGTTTTCCGAACATGAAGATCGAAGTAATCAAAGCAGACGAACTCGATCTGAGCAAAGACAATTTGCGGAAGTAGAATTTGTCAGAACCGCTTGCGGTAGCGGGCGGTTCAAGTTTAGAGGTTTTTACTTTTATTATAATTCTGGGTTTATAATATTTCAGCCGCCCGCTACCGCAGGCGGTTCTGACTTTTTATGCACAGAAATTTACGCTCATTTATCGAATTATTAAAAAAAGAAAACGATCTGGTCGAGATCGCAGCGGAAGTTGACCCTTATCTGGAAATCGCCGAAATTCACCGGCGCGTGATCGACGAACAGGGCAAGGCTTTGCTTTTCAAACGCGTTAAAGGTTCGCGATTTCCGGTCGTCACGAATCTATTCGGAACCGCCAAACGGATCGATCTCGCCTTTGGCAAAAAACCGCAGGAATTAGTGAAAAGAGTTGTCGAAGCAGTTGAGGTTTTGCTGCCGCCGAAACCGAAAGAACTCTGGCAGTACCGCGATCTGGCTTTATCGGCTTTAAAGCTCGGCACAAAAAAAGTCCGTCGGGCGCCGGTTTTGGAAGTTTGCGACCGACCGGCGAATCTCGATGAATTGCCGATGCTGCAGCTCTGGCACGAAGACGGCGGACACTTCATCACCTTGCCGCTCGTTTATACGGAAAGCCCTTCAAACGGTAAGCATAATCTTGGAATGTACCGGATTCAGCGCTACGATTCACAGACGACCGGAATTCACTGGCAGATCGGCAAAGGCGGCGGTTTTCATTATTTCGAAGCCGAACAACGGGGCGAAAGTTTGCCCGTGACGATTTTTTTAGGCGGTTCGCCGGCGATGATTCTGGCGGCAATTGCGCCCTTGCCCGAGGACGTTCCCGAGCTGGTGCTGGCATCGCTTTTGGCGGACGGAAAAATCGAAACGGTCGCCAATCCCTTGAAAAATCATCACCGTTTAATTTCGGAAGCCGAATTTGCGATCTGCGGGCAGGTTGCGCCTAATGTGCGGCGACCCGAAGGTCCGTTCGGCGATCATTACGGTTATTACTCGCTCGCGCACGATTATCCGGTTTTCCACGCCGAGGCGGTTTTTCACCGCAAAGACGCGATTTTTCCGGCGACGGTCGTCGGCAAACCGCGTCAGGAAGATTTTTTTATCGGCGATTATTTGCAGGAACTTTTAGCGCCGCTTTTTCCGCTGGTGATGCCCGCCGTCAGGGATTTATGGAGTTACGGCGAAACAGGTTTTCACAGTCTGGCGGCGGCGGTCGTTAAAGAAAGATACGCGCGCGAAGCGCTCGGTGCCGGTTTTCGGATTTTGGGCGAAGGACAACTCAGCTTAACAAAGTTTTTGCTGTTGACCGATAAAGCGCAGGATTTGCGCGATTTCAAAACACTTTTCGAGTATATTCTCGCGCGCGTCGAATGGGAAAGCGATTTTTTTGTCTTTGACCGGACGTCTTTTGATACGCTCGATTACGCGTCGGGTAAGATCAATCACGGCTCGAAAGCGATGCTCGTCGGGGTCGGCGATGCGAAAAGGGAACTCGTCAGGGAATTTCACGGCGCTTTGCCGGTCGGGATCAAAGCGGCAAAGGTTTTTTGCGGCGGTTGTCTGGTGCTCGAAGGCTCGGATTACGAAAAAGATAAAACACTCGCCGAAAGAATTGCCAAACTCAATAATTTTAACGATTTTCAGGTGGTTGTCGTGCACGATTCGATCGAGTTTGCCGAAACAACCGATAAATTTCTGTGGGCGACCTGGACGCGCTTTAACCCTTCGACCCATATTTACGCCAAAGAAACAACCGTCGTCAATAATCATATTGCCTACACCGCGCCGATTGTCATCGATGCGCGGATGAAAAGTTGGTATCCGAAAGTCGTCGAACCGCGTGAAGATATTGTTAAACTCGTTGATCACCGTTGGCGCGAATATTTTCCCAAAATATAATGAAAAAAAAATTACGAAAAATAATTTACGGTTTTATTTTTCTCATCATGGCTGGC
>CADEFG010000849.1 GCA_902826505.1 uncultured Acidobacteriota bacterium | reverse complement strand
AAGGTTCGGAAATCTTTATTTTATCAATGTCCAAATCCTTAACCGCCTCGATCAATCCAATTAGTTGCCGTTGATTTTCGGCAAACTCATCAAAAATCGTCGCTGAAACATCGCTTGCGGCAGGCTCAAAAATCTTGAAAGTTTTCATCTTTCTAACCTGTTCGGGTTTCAAACTGTTTTTCATCAAAACCGCGGTTAAGCCGACCGCAAACGGGATTTTTGAAAAAAAATTGTTGCGGTGCGTGCCGTCGGAGACCTTTTCAATATTCGGAAAATAAAGGCTGTTCGTGATTATCAAATGCTCAAAACATTGCCCGATACTCCAATTTTCCGCGCCCGGCTTCCAATTTATCTGTCCGCCGTTCAAACCGCCGAAAACGCTTTTTGTTTCGGCGGAAATTCGCCGCAGATCTTCGATAAATTTCGGAATGCCGCCGTTCATTTTTAGAATTTAACGTCCTTGAAACTTTCCTTCGCGGCGTTCCAAAAACGACTGCACGCCTTCTTTCGCGTCCTCGGATGCAAATAATTCTAAAATCTGCGGCGTCAGATGTTCTTTGGCTTTTACGAAACCTTCCGTCTGAACTTTTCGCGCCGATTCAATCGTTGCGCGCACGCCGAGCGGTGCTTGCTTGGCGATCCGTTCGGCAATTTCGACGGCTTTTTCCAGATGTTTGCCGTTTTCCGTTATTTCCTGAATCAAGCCGATTCGATATGCTTCCGGCGCGTCAAATTCGTCGCCCGTCAGCAGCCAGCGCATCGCATTGCCCCAACCCGCTGTTTGCGGAAAACGAAGCGTCGCGCCGCCGAACGGAAAAATTCCCCGCTTGATCTCGATCTGCGCAAAAGTCGCGTTTTCCGATGCAACCGCCATGTCCGCCGCCAAAATCAGCTCAATGCCGATGGTCAAACATTTTCCGTGAACTGCCGCGACGAGCGGTTTCGTGCGCTCGCGGTAAAGATTAAGCGGGTCAATCGCGTCCTCATCAAACTTTAAAACCCCGTTCGATTTTGCAACTTCCGGCGCGACATTCGCCAGATCGAGTCCGGCGGTGAACATTTCGCCATGAGCAAACAGAACTCCGCAGCGAAGTTCGTCCGTCGTTTCAAGTTTTGTATAAGCAACCGCAAGTTCGTTGAGCATCTGAACATCAAAAGCGTTGCGCTTCGCCGGACGATTCAGACCGATCAGTAAAACGTGTCCGCGCTGTTCGACCGAAATTTTCGATTCTTCCATAATTTACTTTGCCATCTAATTTACTTAAAAAGTCTGCTTTGTACCTTTGCGTCTTTGCGGGAGATAAGCAAGTTTCCCGCAAAGACGCAAAGGTGCAAAGAAATCAAAATATTCAAAGTACAAAAAATAGATCATTCATGCCCGACCGCTTTAAACAATAGAACAACTCCTTCCGAACCGGCTTGGCGATCTTTTGAAATTTCCTGATATTCCGGCGAAAACGCCCATTCTTCAAACAATTCCCGATCGGGAAATTTCATCAAAATTACCTTTTCCCGATCCCAAACGCCTTCAACCACCTGCGGATTTTCGTCAGCCGCCAGCAATTGTCCGTTAAATTTCTTGAAAACGTCCAAAAATCGCGCTTGATAACGGTTATAAACGTCGCGGTCGGTAATCGAAATTTGAGCAATGACATAAACTCCCATCGTTTTTCATCTCGGAAAACCGCTTTCATTCAACACTCTTTCAGCTTGCCGAAAATGCCGTTTTTCGTGTTCGACAACGACCTCGAAACCGTCCGCCAAACGATAGGTCATCAATTTCATAAACGGCGAAGTGATTTTGATCTTGTTCCAGTCCGCCGCTTTTGTTCGTTCGATCTTCGCGATCAATTCCGTTTGATGCGCTGCGAATTTCCCGATAATTCCGGCGTCAACCGCGCTCGGCGGCACGATTTTCGGCGTCGGCGCTTTAAATTTGCGCGAATCTTTTTTCAGCGAATTGATCAGCAAATTCCCGAAAAACCCCGAGAGCGGCGACCAATTTTCGAGAAATGAATTTTGGCGCGTGCCGTCGGCAATTTTTTCAAGCTCGCCGTAAAAAAGCTCGTTCGTTTTGATCAAATGCTCGAAACATTGCCCGACGCTCCAGCCCGTTTCCGAAGGTCGCCAGTTGATTTGTTGAGCCGACAGATCACCGAAAGTCGCGTTTGTATTTTCGGCAATTCTTTGAAGTTCGGACGTTATTTCGCTCATAAATTTTGTTTTCCGCCCGCGAAATACGCG
>CADEFG010000848.1 GCA_902826505.1 uncultured Acidobacteriota bacterium | reverse complement strand
ACAACTTATTTTATAAACTACGGTACCAAAATAAAACCTTTTGTTATGTTCACATCCGTAGATATATGTTTGTGTCTTTGAAAATCTTGATACATCTTGTCGTAAGTTGCAAACAAGTTATCGGTCGATTTTTCGCGGGTATTTTCCAAAGCCGTTTTGATCGCGTTTTCTGTCCGGCGGGCGGTTTCGCCCGGGTTTTCGATGATCTCGCGCACCGCCGAAGCGAATTCCGCGCCCGTCGGTCGGGCGAGCCACGCATTTTCATTCGTCGCATACGACAAAATGCCGCCCGAATTCGGCGCGAGTGTCGGAACGCCCGAAACCATCGCTTCGAGCGGCGCGATGCCGAACGGTTCGCGCGGATTCGGATGGACAAAAACATCGGCGTTGGCGTAATAATCGGCGAGCGTTTCTTTGTCTAAATGACCGAGCAAAATGATCTTACCGGGAAAATGTTTGGCGGTTTGCTCCTTCAGCCAAGCTTCTTCGGGTCCGGCGCCCGCGATTAAAAGACGAAAATCTTTTGCTTCGTCTGCCGCCAGAATCTTCATCATTTCAACCAGCAGCCCGATATTTTTTTCGGGCGAGATTCGCCCGGCGTAAAGCAGAACGCGCGAATCGGCGGGAATCTGCGCGCGCGCGCGCATTTCTTTTTTGACCGTTTCGCTTCGCCGGTCGGCGCGGAAAACTTCGGCGTTGACGCCGCGCGGGCAAACGTGGATTCTTTCTTCGACCGGAACTCGCGCCGCTTTGAAAAGCCGCCAGCAAAGATTAAAAAACCAGTTTGAGCGGTTTTTATTTTCGGTTTTTTGGTAGGCGTTATAAAATTCTTCCGCCGTGTAAACCGAATTGGCAATGTGAAAATCGAAAGTCGGCAGCGTATAATTGCCGATCACGCGCCGCGCAAACCATTTGCCGGAATTTCCGCCGCTGAGGAAAGAGCCGATATTATCGTCCATCCGCTCGGCGCTGAAATGGACGAGCATCGGGCGACCGAGCTGTTTGAATTTACCGAGCCGAATCATCGCGCCCATCATACTGAGCGTGTATTTATCGGTAACTTCGACCATATCGGGCATTTCTTCGACCATGATCTTGCGGATCAGCGAATCTTTGACCATATATTGCCAGGGCAGGATCAGCCGGTAACGTTTGTCGAAAACCGGTGAATATTTGGCGGGAACGTAATAGATCTTGGCGAATTCGTTGACCTCTTCGACCGCTTCCGTTTCGCCCGGAACGATCAGCCGAACAAGTCTCTGATGGCGCTCGGCGGCGGCAAGCAGATTATTGAACGACGTGCTGATGCCGCCCGAATTTTTGTGGTAATAATTGGTAATGTGAACTGATTTCAAATTTGTTTGTCCGTGCGTTTGAGAACAATTGACGACAGGGCAATTGCAATAAGCATTAAAATAATTCCGTCAATTCCCCAAAATTTTATAAACGGGATATTTCGTCCGCCGCCGAAAGTCCAAAAAGCCTTGTTGGTGACCGCCCAGCAGAGCATTTGCGAGAAAACGCCGAAAGCGAGAATGCTGAGAATCGCGGTCGTCAGTTCCCGGCGCCGAATCATCATCGCGATCTCGTTCGGAATAAACGCGATAAAATGAAATATCAAACTCGGCAGACGGATGATGTCGCTCAAAAGCGATTTGCTTTCGGCTTCGCCGACGATCATCACGTTGCGCCGCATAATGAACAATGTAAATAATGCCGAGATGATCGAAACGCAGATCGAACGCGTGATCGCTTCGTCGGTGTGATCGTTTGTGCCCGTCGCATAGGCAAAGCTGAATTGAATCGAAAATTCGAGCAGGTGGCTGATCACCGGGACGATCAATAAGATTGTGAATAACGCCTTCCACGCCGGTTCAACGCGCCGGAATGCCTGGATCATCGCGCCGCCGATCCCGGCAAACAAAAAGCGAAAAGTAAATTGCAGCAATGCCGCGCCGATCGCGAGCCGGATGCTTTCTCTGGCAATCAAATATGTGATCAGAAAAATCGGTGCCCGGAGCGCACCGCTTAAAATCGCGCCTTTGTAATTCCAGTGCCGGATAAACAGTCCCGGATCGCGCAGCAGATTCGTCCACGCTTCGGCAATCGTATTGGTCGGCACAGTCGTTGCCGGAGTTTTCTCAAATGTCACTTCGTTAATCATAAAATGTCATCAATGACTTTTTTTTGTGGGGGTGAATTCTAAATTCTTCTAATCGCTCGGTTCGGTCGATTGTTTTTGCGCTT
>CADEFG010000847.1 GCA_902826505.1 uncultured Acidobacteriota bacterium | reverse complement strand
CGCCGTTGAGCAGCGGACCGTAGATGATGTACGAGTGGCCGGTGATCCAGCCGATGTCCGCCGTGCACCAGTAAACGTCTTCGTCTTTGATGTCGAAAACCATTTTTGTCGTGTAAGCCGCCTGCGTCAAATATCCGCCCGTCGTGTGCAAAATCCCCTTCGGTTTTCCGGTCGTGCCCGATGTGTAGAGGATAAAATGCGGATGCTCGGAGTCGAGCTCGGCGGGTTCGATCTCGTCGGCGGCGATCTGCATCATTTCGTGCCACCAATGGTCGCGTCCGGGACGCATTTTTACATCTTCGTTGCCCGTTCGCTTAAAAACGACAACACTTCTGACGCTGGGTGTATGGACGAGAGCTTCGTCCACCACGTCTTTGAGCTTGATCTCCGAACCGCGCCGGTAACCGCCGTCTGCGGTGACGATCATTTTGCATTTTCCGTCGTTGACCCGGTCGCGGATCGCTTCCGACGAAAAACCGCCGAAAATTACGGTGTGCGTCGCGCCGATTCGCGCGCAGGCAAGCATCGCGATCGCCAGTTCGGGCACGAGCGGCATATAAAGCGCGACGCGGTCGCCTTTAACGACGCCGAGTTTTTTCATGACGTTGGCGAATTTGCAGACCTGCCGGTAAAGCTGTAAATAGGTTAATGTGCGGATTTCGCCGGGTTCGCCTTCCCAGATGATCGCGGCTTTGTTCCTGCGCCACGTTTTCAAATGACGGTCAATGCAATTGTAGGAAATATTGATCTTACCGCCGACAAACCATTTCGCGTGCGGTTCTTCCCATTCCAAAATCTTGTTCCATTTCTTAAACCAATCGAGCGATTCCGCTTGTTTTGCCCAGAATTCCTCCGGGTTTTTGGCGGCTTCCGCGTAAAGCTTTTCGTATTCTTTGAAGGATTTGATATGTGCTGCTTCGGAAAATTCCGCGGGCGGCGGGAAAATACGATTTTCGGTTAAAGTAGATTCAATATTTTTTGTTTCTGAACCTTTGGCTGCTTCTGTCATAAATTCTCCTACGGATAATTTCAAATTTATAAAATTCTAAAAATAAGTTCGTCGTTAAATTTCACATTTTTTCGCAGAACTTCGCGCTGAATTTTGCCCGATCTGGTTTTCGGCAATTGTTCGACAAATTCGATCTCCTTCGGCGTTGACTGCGGCGAAAGCTGCGCGCGCACGACCGCCGCGATTTCTTCGGCGAGCTTTTGCGAAGCCTCAAAACCCTTTCGCAAAACCACAAAAGTCTTGACGTGCTCGGTCGTAAAAGCATCGGCGACGCCGATCGCGGCAGATTCAAAAACCGACGGGTGAACCAAAACCGCGCTTTCAACTTCAAACGGTCCGACGCGCTGGGCTTCGCAGGTGATCACGTCATCGTTGCGGGCGACAAACCAAAAATACCCGTTTTCATCAAATCTTCCGCGATCGCGCGTGATATACCAACCGGCGCGAAAACAAGCGCGCGTCGCTTCGGGAAAGTTCCAGTAACCTTTGAAAAGCGACGAAAGGTTTGGTTTGATGGCGATGTCGCCGACCTCGTTCGGCGGCAATTCGCGTCCCTTATCATCAATGATCGCGACCTGCACGCCTTCAACCGCCTTGCCCATCGCGCCGCGAATGATCGGCACATCGGGGCGATTGGCGATGATCTGCGAACCGGTTTCGGTTTGCCAGTAATTATCAAAAACCTCGGCACCGAAAACTTTTTCCGCCCAGTCGATCACTTCGGGATTGAGCGGTTCGCCCGCCGAAAATATTTTTTTCAGGCAAAGCTCGCTTTTTTGCGGCAAACCGCCGAGTTCATTCCGCAGAAGCCGCAGCAGGGTCGGTGTTGTGTAAAGACAAGTGACTTGATGTTTTTCGAGCAGTTCCAGCCATTTGTTGGCGTCAAATTCGCCTTCATAAACAAAGATCGGAAAACCCAGCAGCCACGGCGCAAAAATCCCGTAACATAATCCGGTGACCCAACCGGCATCCGCCGTACACCAGTAAAAATCATCTTTTTCAAGATGCAGAACGCTTTCTGCCGTCGAGATCAAACGTTCGCTGATCGCGTGCCGGTGAACGACGCCCTTCGGTAAACCGGTCGTGCCCGACGTATAGATCAAAAAACAATTGTCGTCCGCGTCAACCTCAACCGTTTGAAAATCAGCCGAAGCAGAATTGACAATTTCATCGAATCTGAAAAAATTGCCCCGCGTTTGCCAGTCGCCGACGACGAGAACTTTTTCCAAAAGCGGCAAC
>CADEFG010000846.1 GCA_902826505.1 uncultured Acidobacteriota bacterium | reverse complement strand
CAATGATGTATATTGTGCCGTACCAATCAATCATTGTCAACGTCAAATCCCTGGCAATATTTTATGCGTGCTCGAGCGGTGCTGGCAACTAACAATAGATTTATTATACGACCCAGTCGAGCAGAACGGCTTCTTGTTTGTGCAGCGCGTTTTCGGGCGTCGCGCCCGTTTGGCGCGTCATCGGGTATTTGAAGAAAACGCCGACTTCTTCGAGAACGCCGGATTGACCGCGCTGTTTGGCGAGATCGAGACAGCGGGCGATTTCGATCGCGAGCGGCGCGGCGAGGATCGAATCTTTGCAGAGGAAATTTACTTTTAATTGCATCGGTTGCCCCAAAAATCCGGTCAGATCAATATTGTCCCACGCCTCTTTGTTGTCGCCGCGCGGTTTGTAATAACGAATATCAACGAGATGATCTTCGACCGTGTAGCCTAAAATATCGTCGAGCAGGGAACTTTTTGTTTTGACTTTCGAGGCAAGTGAATCGGCGTTTGAAAGCGCTAAGCCATCGCGATTGCCTAAAATATTGGTCGAAAACCAGCCTTCGACTTTCAGTGCGCGGGTTTTGAATGCCGGCGCGAGAACGCTTTTGATCATCGTCTGTCCGGTTTTGCCGTCTTTTCCGGCGATCGGCACCTGTTTGTTTTCGGCAAATTCGACCAGCGCGGGAATGTCCGCCGCGACCGACGGCGTAAAATTTCCATACGGCACGTTTTCGGCAATCGCCGCGTAAGCGTAAAGCATCGCCGGACTGATTTCCTTTGAATTTGCGTCCAAAGCTTTTTCAAAATCGGCGAGCGAATTGAAAATCTCGTTGCCCTCGGCGGCGAGCTTTTCGGTCGAAGCCAGATTTATGACGACCGCCGAATCACAGGTTTTTTTAAATTCACGCAAATCCGCCTGAATTTTTTCGATCGTTTCGCGGTGCGAATTCTCCGGCGCGAATTGATTTTCGCCTTCGATATTGGCGAGAAATTCAATATTTCCGACCGCGCGCCACGGTTTGATGCGCCGCAGTTCTGCTTCGACCGCGACGAACTGTTTATGCGTCAGAACGTCGTGTTCTTCGGCGGCTTTTGCCAAATGTTCGCCAAATAGATCCCAACCGGCGAAGACGATATTTTCGTAATTCGCCAAATTGCGCGTTAAATTTTCGTCCAAATCGGCGAGCGGCAAACCTTCCGTCCCGATCTTGCCTTTTTTGAGAAGCTCGATGCCGGCGACGATGGTCGTCCCGACCGCGCCGCCCAGTCCGATGATTGCAATGCCGAGTTTTCTGCTGTTCATAAAAACTTTAATTTTACAACAAAATCACGAGATAAAAAATCGTCCGGTTTTAAATTCGCCGCGCGTTCGTTTTCCGGTTGTCAAAAATTTTCCGATAATCTAAAATTGTCGCAACAAATATGACAAATTGTCTGAATTGCGAGAACGAATTTGAAGGCGCGTTTTGTAATCTTTGCGGGCAAAAAGCCGCGACTCACCGCTTTACGATGCATGAATGGCTGCACGAAATTCCGCACAGTCTTTTTCACATCGACAGCGGATTTTTTCACACGCTCAGAGCTTTATTTGTCAGACCTGGAAACGCCGTGCGCGAATATCTCGAAGGACGGCGCAAATTGCTTTTCAGCCCGTTTTTGTATGTTCTGATTTGGTGCGGCGTGTATGTCGTGATCAGCCATTTTTTCGAAAATCCGGCGAAAACCGCAAAACCGCTCGAACTTTCGAACATCAAGGAAGCGATTGAGTCAGTCGAGGCACATTATTACAAAATCATCGTCGTCGCGATGATCTTGCCGATGACGATCGCGAGTTTTCTCGCCTATTACAGATCGGGATTTAACTTTGCCGAGAATCTGGTTTTGAACGCTTATCTGGTCGGACAACTGGTCATCGCGGATTTGATCGTCATTTTAATTAGCGCGTCGAGCTTTGACGAAAATCATCCGATGGTCTTTAAGTTTTTCGATCCGCTCCTGAAATTTCCTTACTGGTTCTGGTTTTACTGGCAGTTTTTCAAACCGCGAAAATGGTACTGGGGAATTTTGCAGTTCGTCGTTGCGCAGATAATCGTCAATATTGCGCTTTCAATTTTACTGGTCGGCGCGGCGATTCTTTTAATCAAATTCAAAGGCGGGCATTGATTTTATCTCAAAATTTTAGGCTTGGGTGGTTTCAAGATCGACCCTGATGTTTCGCCATTTACCTTGATGAAAACGCCAACTACTCAGCGCAAAGCTCGTAAAATGC
>CADEFG010000845.1 GCA_902826505.1 uncultured Acidobacteriota bacterium | reverse complement strand
AACCGATATTGGTTTTAAATGGTCATTCTTAAAAGCCGGCTTGTCTGAATTTTCGGACCGGTTGGCTTTTGCGGATTTTGTTTTGGCAAACCTCTTTTCGGGCAGTTTACTATTTCAAAATCCGGCACTCTCAATTTTTACTTAATAAGGATTGTTACACTTAAAGAAGTGTAACAATCCGCTGCCGGTGTTTGAAATCTTCACCCTAAAATCGTGTTTCAGATTAAATTTGACAAGGGAAATGCGTAATGATGACAAAAATATTGCAAAACATCGGTGGTTTGATTTTGGTTGGTTTATTGCTCGCGGCTTTTTCAAAAACGATTTTGGCGGCGGCGGGCGATTTGGATTCGGGATTTGGCGGCGACGGGATTGTTTCGACGCCGATTCCCGGCGAATTGATCGGAAGCGCGACCGACATCGTGATTCAGCCGGACGGAAAGCCGTTGGTCGCGGTTTTGGCACGCGGTCAAGCGGGTTTTGATCTGGCAGTTATCCGCTATAACACGGACGGCACTCTCGACACGGGATTTGGCGGCGATGGAATATTTAATTCGCCGTTTGGCAGCAGCGATGCTGACACGGCGAATTCGATCGCCTTGCAAACGGACGGTAAAATTCTGATCACCGGTTCTTTGATCACCGGGCAAACTGCCGGTTTTGCCGTTTTGCGGTTAAACGCGGACGGTTCGCTCGATCCGAGTTTCGACGGCGACGGAATTGTCGTCAATTCGGTTCTCAACAGCGCCGACGGGCAGGCGATCGAGGTGCAAACGGATGGAAAAATTCTGGTCGCCGGACACGCTTTTAGCAGCGCCGGTGATTTTTTCGCCGTCACTCGCTTAAATTCCGACGGTTCAGTCGATACTTCGTTCGGCACGAACGGCAGCGCGGTTATTTCATTCGGCTTGATCGATTTTTTCGGCGCTATGGCTCTGCAGCCGGACGGGAAAATTATTTTGCTGGGCGACGCCGATGTCAGTTCGAGCAATTCGTTTGTTGCTTTGGTTCGCTACAATGCAAACGGCACGTTGGATAATACATTTGACGGGGACGGATGGGCGGCGACTCAAATGACGGGTCTTTCAGGCAGCGCGGTCGCTTTGCAAACGGACGGTAAAATTCTGGTCGGCGGTTCGCTGATCGGCGATTTTGCCGTTTTGCGCTACGACCCGAACGGCGCCTTGGATAACACTTTTGACGGCGACGGCGTTGCGCTGGCAAGTTTCGACAGCGACGGCGATGCCGTTCATGATCTGATCGTGCAGCCCGATAATAAAATTATCGCGGTCGGCGAAACTGCCGTCGGTCCGGGCTTTCTCGATCTGGATATCGCAACGGTTCGTTTTAATTCGAACGGTTCGCTTGATACGGGTTTTGGCGCAGGCGGTAAGGTTGTGACCAGAATCTCAGCCAATTCGGATCTGGCAAACGCGGTCGCGCTCCAAACGGACGGAAAGATTCTGCTCGCCGGCGCGGGAACGGAACTTGGTTCAAGCCAGGTGACATTGGTCAGATACCTCAATCAAAACCGGACAAGATTTGATTTTGACGGCGACGGCAAAGCGGATATTTCCCTTTTTCGTCCCTCGACCAATGTTTGGTATATCCAAAACAGTTCCGACAATTCCTCAAATATACAGTCTTTCGGTTTAAGCGAGGATAAACCGGTAGCCGCTGATTTTGACGGTGACGGCAAAACTGATTTGGCAGTTTTTCGACCGTCAAGCGGCGTCTGGTATTGGCTCGATTCTTCAAACGGAAATTTTAACGCGGTCGGTTTCGGGACCAACGGAGATTTGTCCGTTCCGGCGGATTACGACGGCGACGGACAAAGCGATCTCGCGGTTTTTCGTCCTTCGACCGGCGATTGGTGGCTCCGTCTCAGTTCGGACAATTCGGTTTCCGTGCAGTCTTTCGGACTTGCCGGAGACAAACCGACAACGGGTGATTTCGACGGCGACGGGCGGGCGGATATTGCCCTATATCGCCCGTCAAATAATGTCTGGTACCGGGTCAATTCATCGAACAGCCAGTTTTCGGCGTATCAATTCGGACTTTCGGAAGACAAACCGACGGCAGGCGATTACGACGGCGACGGGAAAACCGACATTGCGGTTTATCGTCCTTCGACCGGCGTTTGGTATCGCCTCAACAGCGGCGATAATTCATTTACGGTTGTTCAGTTCGGGCTTTCGGAAGATAAACCGGTGCCCGCCGATTTTGACGTCGACGGACGCGACGATATTGCGGTTTAT
>CADEFG010000844.1 GCA_902826505.1 uncultured Acidobacteriota bacterium | reverse complement strand
TCAAAAAGCTTTACGGATAATGGAAGAATTGGTCACCGCCGATCCGAACAACGATGGTCAAGCCGCACGGCTTGGAGAATTTTACTCGGTTTACGGCAATTTTTTATATAAACGGATCGCCGTCAATGACCGCCAACGAGTTTTGCATCTGCGCGAGGCGCAAAACTATCACAAGCGCGGGTTGGTAATATTGAGCAATCTCAAGGCGCAAAACAAACTCACTTCTTTCAACGAATCTAATCTCGCAGCGGCACAGGGCAGTATCGAAATTATCGAAAATGATTTGACCAAACTTTCGAAAAAATAAGTTAACCGCCTGTTTTCGTGGAAAAATCGATTTTGTTTTGCCCGCGAGAGCTTCACAGGTTCGGGTTTCATCACTTCAGGTCTTTACTGACCAAATAAAACACAAAAATCAGTGTATAGATAATGCTAAAGAAGATCGAAACAAGGCTTCGCCCGGAACGACGACGGCAAGCGGAAAATAGAGCAAATGCACTGGTCTCGTCCGACAATTCTTCTTCGGTCTGTTTAAAGAGTAGTTTTGAACCGAGAAAAAATAAAAAATAGGAAGTTACAAAGAAAATGCCGAGCGGATAAAATCCGAAGAGATCATATAATATTTCCAAGCCGCTGGTTTGGGTAATTGCGAAAAACCATTGATATAAAGATATTGCTAAAAATACAATAAAATACGTCGGATTGGATTTCGCTTCAAAATAATTGACAGTTTCTTGAGCCGCTTCATCTTTGGCGTTCTGATAATTATTAAATAATCGGATGACTGACTTCAGCATTTCGTAAGAGCCCTTAAAATTATAAATCTACTTCGCCCGCGAGGTGATGACGAGTTCGGGTTTCATCGCTTCGATCGAAATCTGCCGCGCAACTTCTTCCGCCGTTTTGCGGAAAGCTTTGGCTTGCGGCGAATCGGGATTTGCGATCACAACCGGAACGCCCGCATCGCCCGCCTCGCGGACTTCCATGCCGAGCGGAACTTCGCCCAAAAACGGCACATTATATTGTTCGGTGAGCTTGCGTCCGCCGCCTTCGCCGAAGATGTTGTAACGCCGGTCGGGCATATCGGGCGGGACAAAATACGACATATTTTCGATCACGCCCAAGATTGGCACGTTCACGGTTTCAAACATTTTCAGCGCGCGCCGGACATCGGCGATCGAAACCTGTTGCGGCGTCGTCACCAAAACCGCGCCTTGGACGGGCACCAGTTGCGCCAGAGACAATTGCACATCGCCCGTTCCGGGCGGCATATCAACGATCAGATAATCGAGTTTGCCCCAATTAACGTCAGTTAAAAATTGCCGGACAATCCCGTGGAGCATCGGTCCGCGCAGGATCATCGGTTTATCGGCGGGCGCGAGCACCGCCATCGAGATCATCCGGACGCCGTGCGCTTCGAGCGGAATGATCTGCCCGTTAAAAGCCTGCGGCTGGCGATCCGCGACGCCGAGCATCAAGGGAACGTTCGGACCGTAAACGTCGGCGTCCATCAAACCGACCTTCGCGCCGTCCAAGGCAAGCGAAACCGCGAGATTGACGGCGACCGTCGATTTGCCGACGCCGCCTTTGCCCGATGAAACCGCGATGATGTTTTTGACGTTCGGCAGCGCCATATTGCCTGCGATGCCGCGACCTTTCGGAACTTCGGCGTCCATGATGACTTTGACCTCGGTCACGCCTTCGATCGCGCCGACGAGCTGTTTGGCTTCGTTTTCAAACGCTTCTTTGACCGGACATGCCGGCGTTGTCAGGACGATGCGGAACGAAACCTCGCCGCCTTTGATCGATAAATCCTTGATAAACCCGAGCGTCACGATGTCTTTTTTGAGATCGGGGTCGGTGATATTTTTTAGTTGGTCTAAAACTGCTTGTTCGGTAATTTGGTTCATAAATTTATGGTTTGAAAATTCGGGTGTAAATTAAACTTTAATTCTACTAAAATTATTGTCAAATGAACAAAACCGGGAACGAAAGGTTGGCGGAATTTTTGAAATTAGCCGCAAAAGCGCAAAATTGCCGCGATTGCGAAGCGATGTGCGATAAAACCGCGGTTTTGAGCGAGCTTAACGGCAGTCTCGAACCGAAAGTTTTTTTTATCGCCGAAGCGCCGGGCAGACAGGGCGCCGACCGTACGCGAAAGCCTTTTTCGGGCGATAAATCGGGCGCGAACTTTCAAATCTTTCTCGATTCGATAAATCTCAAACGCGAGGAAATCTTTATCACGAACACTGTGCTGTGC
>CADEFG010000843.1 GCA_902826505.1 uncultured Acidobacteriota bacterium | reverse complement strand
ATCGCTTTGATTTTCCTGCCGCCCGCCCTCTCGCGGTCGGAGATTGTTCCGCGTTCCCACTTAATTACCGGCTCCTTAGATTAGATAAATCGTGACCGCAGTTTTTTTATTTCCCATTGGTATTTATTTTCGTTCAAGGTCGCACATAAAATCTTGTCGCCATCGGTCCTGACATTTACCAAACCGTAAACCAGATCGGTCACAATTCGTGATTGATCGTTGAGTTTAACTTTGGTTTTTGCCGGTTGCAACGCACCGGCATTGACCTTTTCACATTCAACCACCGTTTTATCCAATTCGGCATCTTTTATAATTGCAGCCTGCCGAGTGCCGGTAAAGATATTCATTTTTTCCGGCTTGCCCAATCCTAAACTGCGGGCAATTTCGGTTGAATAAACGAGCGGCGAAACCAATTTGTCGGAATTATGGTCGATTTCGATAAACCCGAGTACGGCGCTTGCCCCGCCAATGCTTGGGCGCGGGTGATCGTGACCTTCGGCATCGCCCGAGGAAATAACAGTCACCGCCGGTTTCATCAAACTCAGAAATCTGTATGAAACATCATCGCTGCCGTGATGACAAGCTTTTGCGACATCACACTCGAATTCTTGAAAACTGCCCTGATATTTTTCTAACAAGGCGTGCTGACTTTCCATATTCAGATCGCCGGTCAACAAAAGCCTGAAACGTCCGTAATCGAAACGGAGCAACACACTGTTGCCATTTGTTGTTTGACTGTCATTACTTTTAAAATACCGCATTGCCGGGGCACCGCTGACGCTGTATTCGACCGGCGCCAGGACTTTGACGGCGACTTTCCCAAGGTTTACATCGTTAATCTCAAAAGTCGGTAAGATTCCGGTCAAATTACTCAAACGATTAATTTGGGTGGAACCGCCGTTTTTATTGATCGTTTTTGTGACACAATCCAAGAATTTCGCCCATTCGCCCTGTAATTTGTCGGTCGCGGCGGGATTCAAAGCATTCAGGACATCCGCCCGATCACCCATCAATTGTATTAAATAACTTTTGCCGCCGCTCGTTTTCCGCTTGCCGAGCCAGCGCGAATGGGTCGGATCGGTGCGCCACGCGACACCGGCGTGATAAAAGTTTTCGATCCTCACGCCATCGGCATCCAATTCTTCGCGCGAAGTATGCGTCGGGTCAAGCAGATCCCACAAACCGCCGTAATGATCGGCATCGTTGTGCGAAGCAATCATCACATCTATTTCGATCAGATTTTTCCCGTAATCTTTGACAAATTTCCAATCGACGAAATCCGCGGCGTTTTTTCCGGTCGGCTGTTTCGCACGGTTATAGCCGGCGTCGATCAAAATATGCCGGTTATCGGGCGTTTTGATCAAAACGCCGTCGCCCTGCCCGACATCTATAAAATAAAATTCCAAAAGCGATTTTCCGCCCAATGCATTGGCGGGAATTTTTCCGCGGATTCCGCGCGCCGTTACTTCTGCTTCGCTGCCGTTAATGACTACATCGCGGCAAAGATCGCCCCAAAGCAATTCCCGCTTTTTACCATTTCCGAATTCAATCTCAACCGTATCTTTGCTTACATAATCATCAGCCATCATCTTACTCCTTTACTTTTTAGATTTTTTTCATTTCAAATTAACTTGATACCTGCCCGCCCCGTTGGTATTTTCTCTAATTTCCAATTTTGTTTGTTTGTTGGCTTTTTTTTGCTTTACGTCAAAATTAAAACAGATTCGCTTCCTCCGAAATTGCCGCCCGCAAGCTCCGGTTTAACACCTATCAATCTGACTATGTAAAAGGAAATTTCTCCAAAGAATGGGTTTGCCCGCGAGTGGTTGATTCAACCCTCGTATTTTTTGAAAGCCGGTTGTTTTCAAGCATCGGGAAATTATTAAAGATAAATTATGTGTTAGAAAATATAACACAATTATTTTAAATTATGTCGTTTTACGATATTTATTTGTTTTCTGAACTCCGCAATTTTTTAATTCTGATATAAAAACCGGATTATGAGAAAAAATAAAAGCGTTGCCGTTTGTCGAATTTGTTCCGGATTGGGTTGAAAGAAAATTTATCTTGTTTTTTTTTAATTTTTGGCTTATTTTATGCGTTTTTTGGCGGCAACGATTGAAGTCAGTTTAAAAAAATATTATGTTTAGACTAAGGATTTTTGCAGACTATTGAAACCTTTGTCACAAGCAGTCACAATTTCCAGAACCGTAAACAATCAATAAAGGAAAAACAAGTGAAACCGACTGATATTAAAGACCCAGAG
>CADEFG010000842.1 GCA_902826505.1 uncultured Acidobacteriota bacterium | reverse complement strand
ACCAGCTGCGCTTTAAAATCGTCTTTAGCGTCCGCCTTGATGATCAAATCCTCACGCCGTTCGATCTCGGCTTTTTCAAACTTTTCCGCATCGGCGGCATTTTGCCGTTCGGTCGAAACAATGACGCTCGCCGAACGGGAAAGATCAAATTTTATGGCAAACGGCTGAAACAGATCTTCGCGGAAATCAAAGCCGCGTTCCTTTTCGATCGCGTATTCAAAATCGCGATACCAAAGCGCGGTCGCTTCGAAACTTTCGGCGTTATGCGCAAAAAAAAGTGCGGGCAAATCATTGTAGGGCTTCACCGAAACGCCCGTTTCGGAAATCTCATAAGCGGCACTGACCCAGGAATTTTCGCGCTGTAAAGCGTGATAATCGACAAACGATAAAAGCGGTTTTAACTCTAATCGGACTTTGGACTTTGGACTTTGGACGTTGGACTTGTATTGAACGACGGTCGTATTTTCGCCGTTGACCATAAAGATTTTCTTTTCGATCTCGATGCCTTCGACCTCAAAAGTCCAGATCGGAAACGGGTCGAGCCGAAACGATTTGAGATATTTAAAACCTTGCGGGTGAACGGTATTCGGATATTGATTCGCCGAAAGTTCGTAAGATTTTTCGTCCAGAATCAAGGTTTCTTCAAACTTTGAAAGCATCGTGATTCTGCCGAGCGGCGGTTTTGTCGCGGCGGTCAAAATGCCGTGATAACGGCGCGAATTGGCGCCCGCGATCGTCCCGCTCGCAAAACCGCCGATGCCGTTCGTTTCAAGCCATTCGCGGCTCAAGGCTTCTTCAAAATTCGTACAGATTTCCTGGCTCAGTTCAATCATCTAGTTTGTAAATTCCGTTTGCTTTTCGAGTTATTCCAGAGTTAGTTTTTGATTGTAAAAGTTTCTCCTTCGAGCGACAAATTCGGATTGTAAAATGGGTCTTTTTCAATTGTTTTTTGCCATTTTTGCCGGAAAAATTCCTTTTCTTTTGCGCCCGGTTTGGATTGCCAACCGCTTTTTTCGATCTGAATAAGTTCGGCGTAAGGCGTAAAAACGATCCGCAAATCATTTTCGCGCATTTTCAAACAAAAGTCTGCGTCGAAAAGCGTCTGCGGTAAATCTTTTTCGTCAAAACCGCCGTGCGCATCAAAAACTTCGCGGCGCACCGCCAAACATTGCGCCGAAACCGCCGAAAAATTATTGACGACCTGTAATCTGCCGAAATAGCCGTCGGCTTCCGCTGAAAATCGGCGATGGGCAGCGCCGACCAAACCGTTAAAACCGATAATTAGCCCGCCGTCCAAAACCGTTTCGTTTTCGGAGAGAATTTTTCCGCCGACCGCGCCGATCTCTTTTTGAAGCGCAAAGCTCGTCAATTCTTCTAACCAATCTTTTGAAAGCGGACGCAAACCGGCGTCGGCAAAACACAAAACCTCGCCGCTTGATTGCAAAACCGCTTGATTCAGACCGGCGGCTCTGGATAAATTCTCGCGAAAAATCACTTTGACCCGCTCCGAAAAATCTAACTTCGGCAGGCGCTCGCGACAAATTAAAATAACCTCAAGATTCGGGTAGGCGGTTTCGTCCAAAAATCTCCCGAGATTGGTCGCTGATTCAGAACTAGCGGTTGCCGACAAAATCAAACTAACCTTCGGCAAATGTTCGGGCAGAGCGTAGCGAACACGGTGCAATTGATAAATTCCGCGCGTCACGCCCGCCTTTTTTCCGGTTCTTTCAAAATGTTCGCGCAAGGCTTGGCGGGCGCGTTCGTGGGCGTACGGTTTTTCATCCGAAGAAAGCGCGACCGAACCGCTGATCGCCCGCCAATGATAAAGAATTCGTGGAATATGCCGGATCTGTTTTTCATCGATCTGCTCGATAAAACGCAGCGCCAGATCATAATCCTGACTCCCTTCTAAGCCAAGGCGAAAACCGCCGATCTTTCGTAAAATTTCCGTTCGATAGACCGAAAGATGCGTGATCAAATTTAAGGAATAAAACAGATCGCGGCTGAAATCGGGCTTAAATTTCGGCGAATACCGATTTCCGTCCTCATCGATCATATCCTCGTCGCTGTAGATCATCGCCGTTTCGGGAAATTCGTTCATTTCCTTCGCCGCATAGAACAGCGCGTCTTCCGTGAGTTCGTCGTCGTGGTCTAAAAGCACACAAAATTCGCCCGTGGCAAGCTCTAAAGCCGAATTTGAAGCGGCGGAAATATGACCGTTTTCGGCGCGAAAAAAAACTTTTATTCTTTTATCGCGTCCCGCGTATTCCTCCAAAACCCTGCGGATGTGCGGGCT
>CADEFG010000841.1 GCA_902826505.1 uncultured Acidobacteriota bacterium | reverse complement strand
CGGTATCAAGACGAAAATTTTCAAACTCGTAAATAGTCTCAACATTCGATTTATCGGAATTGAGATTAAATTGAGATTGAATTGACGTTGTACCTGATGACACTTCCGCAATCTCCGAATAAAAATTTAGTCTAACGAACTGTTGACGGCAAAACACGACTGAATTGCAAAGTAAACATTAGCATTTTAGACCTTTGCCAACCGTCAAGCAAGAAATTCAAGAGATTTAGAAATGGAGAAAATTTTTATGAAAAAACAAGTTAATTTTTTATCACAGGCAGCTTTGTTCGTTGGTTTGCTTTTCGGGTTAATCCCGTACTTATCGGC
Organism: uncultured Acidobacteriota bacterium; assembly: GCA_902826505.1. Lineage (GTDB taxonomy): Bacteria > Acidobacteriota > Blastocatellia > Pyrinomonadales > Pyrinomonadaceae > JAFDVJ01. The sequence goes on along the minus strand of CADEFG010000841.1, from coordinate 1,975 downwards.
AGGCGTTTTCGCACAATCCGGTTTTCGGGTCGAGGGCGCGGGTGTCGAAGCAACGCCCGTCGAATATACCGGTGCGTGTCCGGGAATCATCAAGTTTGTCGCCAAGATTCAGGCAAACAGCGCGGGACGCGTGAAATATACATGGCTGCGCAACGACGGCGCGACCGCTCCGGTCGAATATGTTGATTTTACCGAAGCCGGAATCAAGTACGTTTCGACAACGTGGACATTAGGCGACGTGCGCGTTCTGCCAAGATACAGCGGTTGGGAGCAGCTCAAAGTGCTTTCACCGAATGAATACCTGTCAAACAAAGCCGAATTCAAACTGCTCTGCAAACAGCCGCCTGTCGAACAATGCAACGAGCAAACGCGGCTCGTTTCGTGGGCGCAAAAGGTTTTGAGCGGCGGCGGCAATGCGCCAAATGCGCTTGGTGTGCCGGACGCGCAAACCAACACTTTGGGTTCAATGCAGTTGGGTGCATTCGGCGGCGGTCGCCCCTATCCCGGATTGGCGGCATTGCTCGGTATTTCCGAGGCGACTTTAGCCGAAGCGGATGTGATCGCCTTTGATCTAAATGCCGGTTCGCCCGGTGAATCGGGCGGATTTGAAAGCAGCCGATGGGTTTTCAGCGACGGCATTAACCCGCCGCAGACGATCGATTTTGACGCGACCCGCGACTGGCGCATAATTTCCGGCGTCGTCGCCAATGGCACAATCAGCCTTGGCTCGGCAGCCGAGAGCGATCGGAATTACAGCCGGTTTTTCGGCATCACGACGGGAACAGGCGGCTATGTTTCCTACGTTTTATTCGATTTGCCGTCAAGCATCAACCCGACAAGTTCGACTTTCAGCGTCAAGGTCGGCAGTTTGGCAGGAGCGGGAGAAGGTACGCCCGATGTTGATGCGATCGGTGTTTTGAGCTGTGCGGCTAAAACAATTGTCGAAAAAAAATAAATGACGCCGGGCGAACGCTGTTAAATCTTACGGATTAACGGCGTTCGCCAAAAAAAGTTTTTAATAAAGGAGATTTAAAGAAATGAACCGCTATTTTAATTGTTTTCTATTGTTGATTTTGATGCTTGTCGGCAGTTACATCGCCGACGCCCAGGAATTTCGCGTTCCGGGAAACACGCCCCGCTGGATTGATACCGGGATTAACGTCGTCAACGGAACTCAGGTAACGATTACGGCATCGGGCAGAGTTAATGTCGGCGCACGCGGAGATTTCGGACCGGAAGGCACGACGGCTTTTCCCGGAGACCGGAGATTGTCGTTTCCGAGCGATACTCAGCCTTTATACGGTTTGGTTTTTCGCTTTACGTCGAGCCGCACCAATCCCGACGACGAGCTGCGCGAAGATTATCCGCTGCCGCCGAACGGTTCGATCTGTGCGGGTTCGAGCGGACATCTCTGGCTGATTGTCAACGACGATGTGCGTGCTGATAACACGGGAGAATTTGTCGTCAATATCACGACCGGAAGCTGCACGCCGCGCAACCCCAGCGTTCGCGAAACAAGGATCAGAGTTGCCGACGGACAAAACGCCAATATCAAAGACGCGGAAGTTTTCGTCAACGGGCGGAGAGTCGGGACAACCGACATCAACGGCATTTTAAGACTGCCGCCGCTCAGCATCGGCGACCGGATCGTCGCGCGTTCGCGGATTCACGAAAGCCGGACTTACCGAAGTAATCATCAGACTGGGAGCAGTCAAAACTGGAATTCCCGCGTGTATTTAACGACCGCGACTGTCGGCAACGACGGCTCGCGGGCAGATTTTGTCGTCAGCAATCCGCTCGAAACTCAGGAACTACGGCTAAATCCAAGCAATCCGTTATTTGGTTTGCATATCGTTTCTTCGATCGAATGGGATGCGTCGCGCGTCGAACTCGACAATATGCGCGACCAAATACTCGTTCCGATGTCGCAGTTTTTATACAACGCGACCGACGGACAATTTTTCATCGAACAAAT
>CADEFG010000840.1 GCA_902826505.1 uncultured Acidobacteriota bacterium | reverse complement strand
TTTTGCCACGTTTGGATTTCTTTTTTGACGATTTCGAGATCAATCGTGTCATCGTCTTTCGGGCGAAAAAACTTCAAAGCAAAATGGCTGACCGAAAGCTCAGTGCGTTTTTCGGCTTTCCAGACTTCGCCGAATCCGCCCGCACCGAGCTTTTCGAGCAAAATATATTCGCCGACCTTTTTGCCTTTTTCGAGCATTTTGTCTTTCTCTCCAAAATGAGAATATTATAAAACTTTAGCTTGACGGCGATTTTAAGGCTTTCTTGTTTTTATATCAAGATTTATGATTTTCGATGATGCCGTTTCGCCAATTTCTCAACATTAAACTCGGCGATTTCGGCGAGCGTTAAGCCCAGTTCATCGGCGCAGGCGGAAATATACCAGAGGACGTCACCGAGTTCGTCCTTTAATTTGGCGCGGGTTTCGTCGGTGATCACGCCGCCGTCATCGCGCTGGATCTTTTTGACGATGTTCGCGACTTCGCCCGCTTCGCCCGCGAGCCCGAGCGTCGGATATTCCAGATTCTTTAAACGATTCGGATACAAAGCCGTCTGCTTTGCTTCGGCTTGATATTCTTCAAATTTCATAGTTTTTTTTAATGGATAACGGATAATTGATAATTCGTTGAAAGTTTATTATCAATTATCCGTTATCCGTTATTTCCTTCGCATCTTGGCGGCTTCGACCGTGTTTTTCATGAGCATCGCGACGGTCAAGAGTCCGACGCCGCCGGGGACGGGCGTAAAATTCGCCGCGCGTTCTTTGGCATCTTTCGGACTGACGTCGCCGACGAGCGTAAAGCCGCGTTTGGCGATCGTGTTGAGACGTTTTTCGAGTTCGTCGGCGCCGAACAATTCTTTCGCCAGCTCGACGTCCGAAACGCTGTTCATCCCGACATCGATGACGCTCGCGCCTTCTTTTATCAAACCGGCGCGGACAAATCCGGCTTTCCCGATCGCCGCGACGAGAATATCGGCTTGCGCGGCGATTTCCGCCAGATTTCGGGTGCGCGAATGACAAATCGTGACCGTCGCGTTTTCCCGCAGAAGCAGCTGCGCCATCGGTTTGCCGACGATATTGCTGCGCCCGATGATGACGGCGTGTTCGCCCGCGATATTTATATTCGAACGTTTCAAGATCTCGATGATTCCGGCGGGCGTGCACGGCTCGAGCGATTTCTGACCTTGCGAAAGTTTACCGACGTTGATCGGATGAAACCCGTCAACATCTTTTTCAGGATCGATCGCTTCGAGAATTTCGCGCTCGTCAATTTGTTTCGGCAAAGGCAATTGCACCAAAATTCCGTCAACCTCCGGACGCGAATTTAATTCTTTGACCAATTTCAAAAGCTCTTCGTGCGAAATGCTTTCCGGTAGATGATGCTGTTCGGAAAACATTCCGAGCTCGGCGCTCGTTTTGACCTTGCTTCCGACATAAACTGCCGATGCCGCGTCTTCGCCGACGCGCACCACGACAAGTCCCGGACGAATTCCGTGTTTCTCGGCTAAATCTTTGACCTCTTCGGCGACTTCCTGTTTGATCGCTTCGGCAATTTCCTTGCCGCTTAGAATTCTTGCTGTCATAAACTTTTAATTTTACGGAATTTCCGATTGATTGTCAGTTTCAAATCAGTGAAACAAAAATTTAATGCAAAAGACGGTTGATTTCGCTGTCTGCTAAAGAAAGTTCGTTTTAATATTTCTTTAATTTCGATTGGTTTGATCGAATCGTTTTTTTGCAAAAGGCATCTATGAAAACAATTGCTCCGATATTTACAAAATCGCTTATCTTCGTGAGCTTTTTGGCGATATTTTCCGGCGTCAAAATCAACGCGCAGGCTTATTTCGATTTTGATCCGAAGGCTGATCTGGGCGTCTTTCGCCCGTCGGAAGGAAATTGGTATTCGCTGTCGTCGGAATCGCAAGTTTCGACGACAATGCGTTGGGGACTTTCAACCGATCGCCTTGTTCCGGCTGATTACGACGGCGACGGTTTGACCGACATTGCCGTCTGGCGCGCCGATTCGGGCAATTGGCATATCTTGAGAAGCCGCGACGGACAAGTTGAAACCGTTAATTGGGGAACAAAAATGTTTATTCCGAACGGCTATGTGTCGGACGAACCGGCGCCCGCCGATTTCGACGGCGACGGACACGCCGATCTCGCCGTCTGGCGACCTTCGACCGGCGTTTGGTATGTTCTCAGATCGACGAACGGCTACAATCCGAAATACGCCGAATATTTTCATTGGGGCAAGCTCACCGATGACGACCTCGACATCATCGCCGGGAAACGTGACCAGT
>CADEFG010000839.1 GCA_902826505.1 uncultured Acidobacteriota bacterium | reverse complement strand
TTTTTCGCCGTGATTTTCGTGTTGTGGTGTCATTTACTCCGCCTTCTCTGTAGCCCGGTTTCTTAGTTTTGACTTTTGTTTTCAGGTGAGTTTCATCGTTTTCGACCTCAATTGTTTGTTTCGGCATTTTTTTGATCTTTCGCGGACTTGGTGTTGCATTAGGCGTTGCATTATTACTTGCTTCGGTGGTCGGTTGAAAGGCAAATATCGAGATCACAAGTGTTCCGATAATTGTTGCAATGATTGTAAAATTCGCTTTTTTCATTCTTGCTTTTGTTCCTTTTTTGTTTTGGTATAAAATTCAACCCGAAAATGTTTATTTCGATCGGATTCGTCAGGTTGACTGAAAAGATAAATCAAGTTTGTATGAAATGTCCTCAAAGATTCGCTCAAAAATTATCAAAGAAATTATCAAAGCGTTTATGAGTAATGGTTTCAACAATTTATACGAATTTACAGACTTTCGTTTCGATCGCGAAAAGGGCAAACTTTGGCGTGATGAAGCGTTGATCTTGCTCTCGCCGAAAGCAACTGAATTGCTTGCTCTGCTTTTGGAAAAACAAGGAAAGTTCGTTTCCAAAGAAGAAATCTTTGAAACGGTTTGGAAAGATACGTTTGTCGAAGACGGCGTTTTGACGCAGAATATTTACACACTCCGCAAAGCCATCGGAAACGACGCGGACGGAAAGCCGGTCATCGAAAACAAAACGCGGCTCGGTTATCGCATAACCGTCCCGATTGAAAAGAAAGGAGTCTCCAGCGGCAATGTTTCTGCACCGCCGCTCGTTTCGGTCAAATCTTCAAAAACTCGTCTGATCTTTGCGCTCGCCGCCGTTTCGATCTTCACGACGATTATCGGATTTTTCACTTACCGCTATTTTCTGCCCGAAACCATTATCAGCACTTCGCGGCTCGAAAAAATACGTATTCAAAAAATTACCGATACTGCCAATATCGCTTTTCCAACGATTTCGCCCGACGGAAATTTGACGGCTTACGTCAGAAATTCAAATATTTATATCAAAGATTTAAACACCTCGACCGAAACAAAACTCGACCTTGCGAATGTCAAAAGATTCGGTTTTATGCAGCTTTCGGCGGACGGAAAATTTCTTTATCTGCGAAATCGGGCTTCATATTTTCTGCCGGCGGACATCATGAAAGTTTCGCGTTTTGGCGGCGAAGCCGTGAAGATCGCCGAAAATGTTTGGAGCAACGGCTTTTCGTTTTCGCCCGATGAAAAACAAATCGCCTTTGCACGGATTTTCCCGAAGGAAAACCGCCACGCAATTGTTCTTAAAAATCTCGAAAACGGCGCGGAAACCGAGCTTTTATCAATAAATCCGCCCGAAGAAATCCGGATTCGCACATATCCTTCGTTTTCATCCGACGGCGCGAAAATCGCCTTTGTTGTTGACCGTCAAAATCAGGATTTCGAGCGAATCGGGATTTACGATTTAGAAACCAAACAGACGGAAAATCTGTCGTTCAAAAATTTCACGCAGGTCGAACAGGTTCTTTGGATTCCGAAAAAAAATGCGCTGCTCGCTTCGGTGCGCGAGGGGAAATTTTATCAGCTTTGGGAAATTTCCGTCGCCAATCAGAAAATCAGTCGCATCACGAATGATTTGAACAACTATCTTTCGCTGACGATTTCAGCGGACGGCAAGAAATTGCTGACGACCCAGAACAACTTTTTTACAAATCTTTGGCTGTTTGAAGGCGCAAACTTAAATACCGAGCAACAAATAACTTTCGGCATTTCAAACCGCGACGGCTACAGCGGAATTGATCGTCTGCCGAACGGAGAAATTATTAATACTTCCAACGAAAACGAAAACGGCGCGTTAGATATTTGGCGCATCAATCCCGCCAGTAACGAACGGCGGCAATTAACCAACAATGCGGGCAAGCGCAACGAGAATCCGGCGGGTTCGCCCGCCGGGAAAGTTATCTATTTTGCTTCCGACCGCGCCGGAAAATCGGCAATCTGGCAAATCGAAGAAGACGGCGAAAATCCGAAACAGATAACTATCGACGAAAACGCCAACGATTCCTTTCCACAGCTTTCGCCCGACGGAAATTGGCTTTATTTCGTGCGCAAAACCGGCAAAACGTCCGCTGTTTTTCGTAAATCGCTCGCGGAAAACCGCGAAGAACAGCTCACGCAAACGGATAAATTGTCGCCGACAAATTTTCTTTCGCTTTCGCCCGACGGCAAATATCTCGGTTTTCAGAATTTGACCGAAAAAATTCAATCCGACAATCCGCAGCAAGTTCATCAAGTCGCCGTCATCGAAACCG
>CADEFG010000838.1 GCA_902826505.1 uncultured Acidobacteriota bacterium | reverse complement strand
ATAAATGAAACTATGACCGCGAAATTAAACGTTAATATTGACCACGTGGCGACCATTCGGGAAGCCCGCAAAACCATCGAACCGAGCATTATTACCGCCGCCGTGATCTGCGAACAGGCTGGCGCGCACGGCATCACCGTCCATCTGCGCGGCGATCGTCGGCACATTCAAGACCGCGACATCGAGCTATTGCGCGATGTCGTGACGACCTATTTAAACGTCGAAATGGCAGCGACCGCCGAGATGCTGGCGATCGCGCTCAAAACCAAACCCGACGCGGTTTCGCTCGTCCCCGAATCGCCGAACGAAATTACGACCGAAGGCGGTCTGAACGTCGCCGGAAATTTCGATAACGTCAGGAAAGTTACCGCCGAAATGAAAAATGCGGGCATTTTCGTCAGTCATTTTATCGATCCCGACCTCGAACAGATCGAAGCCTCGGCGGACACCGGCGCTCAACAAGTCGAACTCTGCACCGCCGAATATGCCGAATTGACGCTTTCGTCACGCGCCGCGCACGGCGAAGGTGCGGAAAGAGCGAACGCCGAGATCGAACGCATCCGACGCGCCGCCAAATACGCCAAAGAACTCGACCTGATCGTCGCCGCCGGACACGGTTTGACTTACCGGAATATCGGTGCGCTCGCCGCCATTCCCGACATTACCGAATTCAATATCGGTCACAATATCATTTCACGCGCCGTCTTTACCGGACTTTACCGCGCGGTTGAAGAAATGATCGCGGCGATCCGATAGATCATTTGGGAACAAATAGCCTTTTGCGGTGTCTAAGTTTTTGATTTTCTAACTCTACTTTTCCGGTTTTTCAGATGCTTTTTAAACAATCCGTTTTTTTAATCGTTTGCCTCGGTATTTTATTTGGTCTTGCTGCCCCCAATTCTGATGCCCAGAAAAAAAATTCGATTAGAAAAAAAAACCCTCAAAAAACCAGCTTCAAAAGAAAAGCTTCGAAGAAATTTTGGCGGAAACCGATAATCTCCGGTGGCGTGATGAACGGCAAAGCCTTGTTTTTGGCGCACCCCGAATATCCGCCGAGCGCCTTAATGATTCGCGTCAGAGGCACGGTCGCCGTCCTGGTTTTGATTGACGAAAACGGTGATGTTGTCCAAGCAAAAGCCTTGCGCGGAAATCTTCTGTTGATTCCCGCTTCTCTCAGAGCTGCCAAAACATCAAAATTCAAACCTTTTGTTTTAGGAAGCGGCGACGTGCTGAAAGTCAGCGGTGTAATTCTTTATAATTACAATTCAAATAAATTAAATTGGCTCGAAATCGGCTATAGTTTTGAAAATCCGGCTTATATTTATTCGAACAAATTAGAGGATTTCTTGCCCGCAGGTTTTGACCAAGAAAAACAAATGCTTTCGCAAACAAACACGCTTCCGCCCCAAGAACAAAAAGAAATCCTCCAAATAGTTTCAAGTTCGATCGAAAACAAACTGAGCTCCGACCATAAAAATGTGTGGCTTTTTTCGGTCGGAAAAGAAATTGGAAAATTATCAAACAATTATTGGGGCGAGAATAAAGAAATAATCAACAATTTACAGAATTTGTTTTTTTCAATCCCCGACGGAGTTTCCGCAACCTTAAAAATAAGTTTGGAAAACCTGATTTTGTCCGGAAACAAAGGGCAGGATATATTTAATAAGAATCTGACGGATTTGATCGAAAGACTATACGGTTTAGGAAATTGATTTTCGCGCGAATCGATAAAATTCCAGCCGGAATCTTGCAAGCATCAACCATCTTTGACGTTCTTTTATTTGGAATTTGAGAACAGAAATTTGAAGTAAAGGCTGATTTGAATAAATATTCGCTCCCATACAACCTTTTTCCGGTCTTAAATCTCTTTTAGAAAGTTATCAATTTTGTAAATCGGGAGAAAATCTGATGTTCGCTAAAACCATCGCTTTGTTTTTGTTTCTTTTCCTGTTTTCGTTCAACGCTTTTGCCCAAAAACCCGACGATGCCGCCAAAGAAAAGCTGCAAAAGGAAACAAAACTGCTCGAACAAATTCTCGCGGACGCCAAAAATCTCCGCCTGCCCGAAAACCGGGCGCTCGTTTTTGCCCGCGTCGGCAGCGCGTTTTGGAAATCGGACGAAAATTTTGCGCGCAAGCTCTTTCAGGATTCGATCGGCGAATTGCTGACCGCGCAGACCGAAGCAGCCGGTGAAAAAATCAATAGACAATATTTTCAAACCATCACGTACGGTCAGGCGCCGCGCATTGACATCATCAATCTGATCGGCAGCCGCGATGCGGAACTGGCGCTCGAATATTTGGCAAAAACGC
>CADEFG010000837.1 GCA_902826505.1 uncultured Acidobacteriota bacterium | reverse complement strand
GATGCTCCGTGTGATTATTTAGGAATAAAAATTCAATAAAAGATGATAATTGATAATTTCAGCGAATGATATAATAAGGCTTGGCTTCTAAAAAACGATTGTAGAGCAAATATGAAGGTCGTTTTTTCGCGTTTTCGGGAAAATTACTATTTCTCGCTAATTTTTAGTTCGCGGTAAGCAGTTTCAAAATTTCTCAGGCTTCCCCAAACTCTGCTGTTGCCGACAATATAAAATCCGTATTTGGCACGGGTTGCGGCGACATTTAACATATTCGGTTTATTTGCTGCCCATTGTGCCGAACCTTTTGAATTTTCATCCGCACCTAGAACCAAAATTACCATTTCCTCTTCTTTTCCTTGAAAGGTATGAACTGTGCCGATTGATTTTGCCGCCCAAGATTTTACGTCCTTTTCACGAACTTGCAAATGTGGCAACCAAAAATTTCTTTCCTTAACCGCCAACTTTTTAAGTTCGCTGGTAACATCACGAAACGGCGAGATGATATATAGATTTGGGAAATCACTTTTGTTTGCTGATGCTTCTGCTAGAAGTTTTTTGACTTCAAACCATAATTCGTTAACCCAATGTCCGTCAGCGCATCCTCCGGCAACGTGAATCCAACGACTTTTGCCAAGAACAACTTCATTTTTTGCACCTTTAGTGGCATAAACCATTTTATTATCGTAGGCAATTTTATTGGCGATACTGAACATCGGGTCAAGACATCGGCGATGAACACGCAACGGACAGCCAACCCAAATTTTCGATTGATCGTTTGAAATATAAGCCCCGAATTGATTGGCGCGGTCAGCCAAAGTTTGCACGGAGGCAATCTGCAAACTCCAATCCGTTTCAATCTTATAAAAATAACGGACTTGCTCAATAATCGTTTCATCCAAGCCGACCACCGGCTCAATTTGAAGCGGATCGCCGATTACAACAGTTTTTCCAGCCCGCCAGATTGCCCCGACAGCAGCTTGTGGAACGGCTTGTCCGGCTTCATCAATCAGTAGCCAGCCTAATGATTCACGCCCCAAATCAGCAAACATTCTGCCGAATGAAGCGAAGGTAGTCGAAACGACCGGCACTACTAAAAAGAATGTTTGCCACAGATAGCTAAAAAACTCATTTTTTTCAAGCGGTAAATTTCCGCTTAAAATATTCGTCCATAAATTCAGATTCTTTGAAATTTTGCTTCGGGCAACACGGATAAAAATTTCGTGCAACTTCATTGCCTGCAAAAACAGTCGGGCGCGGAGTTGATTTAATTCTGTATCAAGCCACGGAGCGCGTAACTGCAAATCTTTTTCATCTCTATTCCACCAATCTTCATCGGCAAAGACTTTCGCGCCAAGCTCTTCTTTGCCTTTATAGAGAAATTCGGCATTAAGTTTGACAGCTTTCAAAATTAAGTTATGAACCTGTTCCAAGGCTTGGAGATTTTCTTTTTGTTGAGCAATTTTGTGTTGAAGTGTTTTTTCATCTTTTTCCAAAACGGTAATTTTGCTGTTAATTTGTTCAAACTCAAGTTGGGCAATCTCCATCCTTTGATTGAATTTTTCGACTTCCGGCTGTTGAGTGATAAATGCCAGCCAAAACTTTATCCAAGACGGTTTGGAATAATTGATTGCTTCGATATTTTTAAAGTTTTCTTCGCGCCGAATTTTGAGAATTGATAAATTATTTCGCATCTGACCGGCGATTTGTCCGATTTCTTGAATTTCCGTCTGTGAAATTTGCAACTTGCGGGCGGAATTTTCCCGCTCTATCTTGAGCCGTTGTTTTTCTTCAATTGCGTCAAAATATTTTTGTCTGTGTTCGATAATATCCGAAACTTTTTTGCGTATTTCGAGGAATTTTGCTTTTTCACTTTTCCAATCCGTCAGGCTCACAGAGTCGGCATACTTTAACTCAGACCGCAAACTTTTAAGGGCGGGCTTTTCATCAGTCGGTTCGTCAAACCAAAACCGCTGGCAAAACTCATATCGGTTGGAACTTTTTCCCAACACAGCTGCCACCATTCCCCAAGGTTTAACCTTTTCATTTTTAGCAAAAACATTTTCCGCAACCTTATGAAAATAATCAGCTTCCGGCATATAATTCTCTGCGATAGAATTTTTACCCGGAATTTCCTCCGTGATGTTCTGCACCGCCGTATTATTTGACGAAGCAACGACTATTTCATATCCGGCGATTTCTGAAGCTGGCTGATAAAGCGGTATTTTGAATCCATTTACCGGAATTTCTGAAACAAGTTTAAAAGCGTCGTGTGGGTTCGTAAATCGGGTTAGGCAATTTGCCCGCTCAACCACCAAAG
>CADEFG010000836.1 GCA_902826505.1 uncultured Acidobacteriota bacterium | reverse complement strand
TTTCGAGCGAAATTGCGACATCAGCAAGATCGTCACGAACATCAAAAAGAACGTCGCTTTTTCGGGCAGTTTACCGTTTTTCGGCGCGAAAAGAATATAACCGACGAGCATCGCGGCGAGCGCGACCGGAAAATGCGTCAGCAAATCCTGTCCCGAATACGGATACCATTCGCCGCCGACCGGGACGGCAAAATCCGTTCCGATCTTGATTTTCGTGACGAAATGTTCCCAAAAAAGTCCGAGATTTTGCGGAAAATACGGGTTGATGATATTTCCCAGAACCATGCCGCCGCCGGTGTAGGCAAGCGGCTGCCATTCAAACTTCCGCTCATTCCAGCCAATAATGATCGCCCAAATAATCGCTGCGAACAGCAAAAGCGGGAAAAGACTGTAAGTCCAGACAAACAGAAACATCAGCGGCAGCAGCCATTTATATTTGCGCTCAAAGAGCAAGTAGATTCCGATGACCGAAATAATGATCGTCAAGGGCGGTGCTTTCGCCATATTCATCCGGTAAAAGAACGGATTGGCGCACGTTAAAAGCGCGAGCAGCCAGAGCAGCAGATAATTGAATTTGTAATGATACAAAAGCCAGTAAACCGAGAAGATCGCGAGACTCGAATAAAAAACCGCCGAGACTTTTGCCGCCGTGACCGGTTCAAAAAACCACAGAAACGGAATCTGCAAAAGATGAAAAAGAAAATGATGATCGGCGTAATCCTTCGAATTGAGAACGGTCAGCGGCAGCCATTTGAATTCGGGCAGCCAATGAAAGCCCTTAAAACTGTTCCAGAGTTCCTGGCTCCAGCCGATGTGATAATAACCGTCCCAATCGCCGCAGCAGATCGCGTCGGTCGAAAATTGGAGCCGCGCCATCAGCAAAAAGATGACGAGCAGACCGAAAATCAGATAAACCGTTCTGACGGCAGCGTCTGTTTCGAGCCATTGCCGCCATGTTTGCTTGGTTTCCAAAACTGGCGGCGGCGTTTCTCCGGCTGGTTTTTCGGCAGTTGTTTCGGGATTGTCGTTAAGAATTTCTTCCATTATTAATGCTTTTTATAATTTGTTAAAGATAGCGAGCAATAAGAAAAAATATCACGAATTTAAGAAAAACGCATTTGCTAATCCAAAATCCAAAACCTAAAATCAAAAATTCATCGGAATATCTGAAATTTGAAATTTGAATTCTGAAATTATCGAAATATGTATCCGAAAGGCAATCTGTTTATTCCGGCTTCGGTCGGCGAGCTGGAAGCGATTTTGAAAGAGCCGCGCGATGAAGCGAAAGGCGTCGCGCTCGTTTGTCACCCGCATCCGATGGGCGGCGGGACGATGCACAACAAAGTCGTTTTCCGCGCCGCTGCCGGTCTCGTAGATGCCGGACTGATAACTTTGCGCTTTAATTTTCGCGGCGTCGGCGCTTCCGGCGGCACGCACGACGGCGCGGCAGAGAAACAGGATGTCCGCGATGCTTTGGATTATTTGGCGGCAAATTATCCCGGTCAGGAAATCACGCTCGCCGGATTTTCATTCGGCACGCGGATTGGCAGCGAAGTCGCGCTTGAAGATAAACGCGTCGTGCGCCTTGTCAGCATCGGCACGCCGGTTGATAAATACGACGATTTCTGGTTTCTCGAAAATTTACGCAAACCGATTCTCTTCGTCCACGGCGACCGCGACGAATTCGGTTCGGTCGCTAACTTACAAAAACTGGTTGATAAAGTTTCCGCCAACACTGAAACGGAACTCGTAATTTTTGAGAACTGCGGACATTTTTTCGACGAACATTTGAACGAGCTGCGCGAAACCGTGAAAAACTGGGTAATTCATCAGTATAGTGAGCGGTAGCGAACATTTTTATTTTTGATGAAGTTGAATTATTGTGAACCTGCTCGCTACGGCTCGCGATACCCATTAAAAATCTATGGAAAACGAACAAACTGAAAGACTGCGCAACGCCGCGATCCGGCTGACGATGATGCCGCGCGATACAAATGCCCACGGGACGATTTTCGGCGGCGTGATTTTAAGCTATATCGACGTCGCGGGCGGCGTCGAAGCCGTCCGTCATACGGGACACGATCGCTTCGTGACGGTCGCGATGAAAGAAATCATCTTTCACGAACCCGTGTTCGTCGGCGATCTAGTCAGCTTTTACGCGACGACCGTCAAAGTCGGAAACACTTCGATCACGATCAAGGTCATCGTCGAATCCGAACGCTTCGGCAGTCACGGTCAAAGCGTCAGAGTGACGGAAGCCGACGTTACTTACGTCGCGATCAATCAATACCGCGAAAAAGTTAGAATCGGAGAACAAC
>CADEFG010000835.1 GCA_902826505.1 uncultured Acidobacteriota bacterium | reverse complement strand
ATTCAAATAATTATCGCGAAATGTGTAATTTTGTTCCGGATCAAGCACTTCTAAAAGCGCCGACGACGGATCGCCGCGAAAATCGGCGCCGACCTTATCAATCTCGTCGAGCATGATCAGCAGGTTATTCGTCTCGGCTTGCTGGATCGCCTGAATGATTCTGCCCGGCATCGCGCCGACATAAGTTCTTCGATGCCCGCGAATTTCGGCTTCATCGTGCAACCCGCCCAAACTGAGCCGCACGAATTTTCGGTTCAAGGCTCGCGCGATCGAACGTCCCAAACTGGTTTTCCCGACTCCCGGCGGTCCGACCAGACAAAGAATCGAGCCTTTCGGCTTTTCGCGCAGTTTGCGAACCGCCAGCGCCTCGACAATTCTTTCCTTGACACGTTCCAAACCGTAATGGTCTTCGTCGAGAATTTTTTCCGCTTTTTTGATATTCAGATTGTCTTTTGACGATTTCGACCACGGCAGTTCGGTCATGATATCGAGCCAATTCCGCAAAGTTGCGGTTTCCGCCGTGTCGGGATGCATTCGTTCGAGCTTTTTAAGCTGGCGCAGGGCTTCTTCTTCGGCGTGCTGCGGCATTTTTGCCTTTAAGATTTTGTCGCGATAGAGTTCGATTTCTTCGAAAAGCTCGTTGCCTTCGCCGAGTTCCGATTGAATCGCCTTTAATTGCTGCCGAAGGAAATACTCGCGCTGCGAACGGTCAATTTCGCCGCGTGCCTGCGTATTGATTTCCTGCTGAACGGTCAGAACATCAATTTCTTTGCTGAGCAAATCGTTAACGCGGCGCAGACGCAAAACCGGGTCAAAAATATCGAGCACGCTTTGTGCATCTTCGACTTTTAATTCGAGATTCGACGCGGACAAATCAGCCAATCTTCCTGCATCGTCAAGATTTGCAATGATCGCCAAAACTTCCGGCGAAATATTTTTTCCGAGATTCGCGGCGCGTTCCATCGAAGCCCGGACATTGCGGACAAGGGCTTCGACTTCCAACGAATTCGGCGGCGGAAGCGGTTCGGGAATCGGAGTCAGTTGCGCCTTAATATAGTCGCCGCTAGGATTAACCGACTCGACATGCGCGCGCGAAAGTCCCTGAATCAAAATGCGGATGCGTCCGTCAGGCAATTTGAGCATTCGCATAATGACGGCAACCGTGCCGACCTTAAAAAGGTCTTCCTGGACGGGTTCTTCTTTATCAACGTCTTTTTGCGAAACCAGCATAATCATCCGATTCTGGCTCAAAGCCTCGTCAACGGCTTTGATCGAACGGTCCCGCGAAACAAAAATCGGGACGATCATAAACGGATAAATGACAATATCGCGCAACGGCAAAACAGGCAATTCCGCCGGAATTTGCATTTGAGGATCGCTGATATCAGTTTCAACCAATTTTTCAGAGAAATCTTCAATTTCATCCATAACCTTTTATGTTAGAAAAAAAAGTGAAAAAGGGCAACGATGTAATTTTTTTGTTACTTTTTGCTTTTTGCTTTTGTCTTCTTTTCGGTAACTTTGTCACGCGAGCGGACGAGATATTTGAGTTCGGTCATAAATTCTAAGACATCTTCGAACTCGAGATAAACGGAAGCAAATCGGACATAGGCGACCTTATCGAGGGCTTTCAACCGCCGCATTATGATTTTTCCGATCTCGCTGGTTGAAAGTTCGCGGTCGGTCGAATCCTGCACGGCTTTTTCGACTTCATTAACGATGGCTTCGAGCTGTGCGGCGGAAATCGGACGTTTTTCGCAGGCGCGCATTAAACCGTTCATTATTTTATTGCGTTCAAAAGTTTCGCGTTTACCGTCTTTTTTGACGACCATATACGGAATTTCGTCAATCCGTTCATAAGATGTAAAACGGCGACCGCACAAAATACATTCGCGGCGGCGACGAATCGAATCGCCGTCTTTTGATTCACGCGAATCGACGACCTTATCTTCAAGATGACCGCAAAATGGGCAACGCATATATTTTAGTCCTGAGTCGAAAGCCTTGTTTCGAGAGTCGGAGTTTTTTCATCAGGCTCTTGATTTTCAACTCCCGGATCGGTTTCGTGTTCAACTTCTTCAACCGCGTGTTCGCTCGAGAGTAAGCTTCTGATCCGCGCGATCGAAATATCGCCGTGGAAGAAATAATAAAGTCCGAAAATCACCGCCGGCGCGAAATACACGAGATGCATGGCGATCGAAACCGCCGCCGCATCCTCGGGACGAATATCGTTTTTCAAAAAAATGAGACTCGCGGCGGTCGCCGTATGAAACGCCCCTGCCGCGCCGCCGCGGCATCTGGGGCATCTATGGCGCAGGCGTC
>CADEFG010000834.1 GCA_902826505.1 uncultured Acidobacteriota bacterium | reverse complement strand
CAAACTAATTCCGCGCCGCGCTGTTTGAGTTCATTGATGATTTCCGCGTCGTGTTCTTCGCGCGACCGCTGCTTTCGGGTGATGACAACGGTTTCAATTCCGCGCATTTTCGCCTTTTCCAAGCCTTCTGCGCGTGTTTTGTCGCTAATCACGACGACGACCTCGGAGTTCGGAATTCGACCGCTTTGAACGGCTTCAACAATCGCCGTCATATTCGAACCGCGTCCCGAAATTAAAATTCCTATTTTCATTTTAACTTTTGTTTTTATCTTTGTTTTCACTTTGCGCCTTTGCGTCTTTGCGGGAGATAAAGAAAATATTTCCCGCAAAGACGCAAAGGCGCAAAAGATAAGACCAAAATACTTAAAAACCTGAATATTTATTCTTATTTTCCTGCTTTGTTATACTCAGAATATGCGAATCATCAGTAAACCCGAAAAAAGCGAATACCCCGATTACGCTGAAATCTATCTAAAACTTCTGCCCGACGACGGTTTGATATTAAAGCATTTGAAAAATAACTTTCAAACGACCAGAGATTTTATCTATTCGCTCGCGCCCGAAAAACTTCTCTATGCTTACGCCGAAAACAAATGGACGATCAAGGAAATTCTCGTTCATATCGTTGACGACGAACGCATTTACGCTTATCGCGCAATGGCTTTTGCAAGAAATGAAAAGCAATCTTTGCCGGGATTCGACCAGGACGATTACGCCCGTTATTCGGGCGCGAACGAACGCGATTTGGATAATATTTTCGCGGAATACGAAGCCGTCCGCAACGCGACGATCGCGTTATTTAACGGATTGCCGGACGAAGCGTTTTTGCGAAAAGGAACCGGCAGCACGACTTATTACAGCGCAACCGTCAGAGCCCTGGCGTATCACATCGCCGGTCACGAACAACGTCATATAAATATTATCAAGGAAAGATATTTATAAGATTTTTACCAAAAATTCAGGTATGTATAGGATTTCGCGTCAAAAATCAGATCGATTTGTTTCGGCGACTGTACGTAATTGACGTTTATCAACCGGTCGAAATTACCGACTTTCGTTTTGCCGATCTGAAAACCGGGCAGAGTTGATTCGGCGATCAGATAAGGCTTGTTCTCATAGATAAAATCAAGCTTGTTTTCGTTCGCGTAATTTCCCTGCGGGACGGCAACCGTAATATGCTGAGGGCAATAAAGCAAAACATAATCTTCGCCGATCTGTTCGAGCAGCGAGGCGAGCAGAATCGTTTTGTTGCTGCAATCGCCGATCCGCGTCATCAGAACTTCGTCGGCGCGCTTCAGGGTTTCACGCGGCGCGACGGCTTCCGTATAACTGTATTCGATCTCGTTTGAGACGAAATCAACCAGTCTTTGAATTCGTTTTTCGCGATCGCCCGCGATCGACTCGTCTTTCAACAAATCGTCGGTCAGCCGCTTTAAAGAAGGCTCGTTCGGTTTCGCGACCATGATGCCGTGATTGGCAAAAATTATCTTCGGCTGATTTTTGGTCGTCGAGGCTTCGGCGATCAGCTTTCCGCCGTAAACATTTGAATTATCCGTAAAACCTTTCATCTCAGTAAGATTCAAGGTGTAATTCACATTTTTGAACGGAAAATTCAGCGTCTGGTCGGGCGCGATCTTGAAATTCTCGATCGAAGTTTTGAAAAAATACTGGCTTTTGGGCGAAATCTCCAAAGAAAAATCGCCGATTTTTAATTTTCCGCCGCTTTCCGCGCCCATTTCGATCTTTGCGCGATTGGCAAAATATTTATTCAAAAATCCATCGAATTCCTCTTTTTCAGCCTGCGGATACGAAAAATAAGCCTCGCGTTTTTTCCGGTCAAACCATTGAAATTTGCCTTTCCCGAGGATTTGTTTTTCAAATTCGTCGCCCGAAAAAATCGGCTGCGCGAGCATCATCACGGTCGAATCGCGAATTTCCTCGGCAAGCCATTCTTCCGCCGTTTTTTCGCGCGGTTTGCCTGCCCAGTAAAGCCCGAAAGCCGTCGAACAAACGACCACCAAAACCAGAAAACCGATCAAAATCATCTTCCAGTTTGAAGATTGTTTTGATTCTGAATCAAATAGGCTAGACATAAAAACTCCTTTCCGTTAGTGATTGTTTAAATGCAAATATATTCGATGATTGTTGAGATTAAATCAAGTTTTTATCTTTACTCAATGTTCGGCGGCGCGTCTTTGGGAACATCTTGAGGACTGTCTTCGCCGATTAAAGCCGCCGTTTTTAGCTTTTCATCCGAAAAAGCTAAAACCAAAGATAAAGAATCTGCCATTCCTAAATGAACCATTAAATTGAAGCCTTTCTC
>CADEFG010000833.1 GCA_902826505.1 uncultured Acidobacteriota bacterium | reverse complement strand
CGATCGGCTGGATTTTATATAAACGAACGCCGAAGGGTGAAATTACGCAATTGACCAAAGCCGACACTTCGCTGTGGAGCATTTCGCCGGACGAAAAATTTCTCGCCGTCGAATTGCAGGACGAAAAGACAAAAAAGTATAAAGTTTATGTGCAGAGCCTTGAAAACGGCGAAGTCGTCAGGGAATTTGATTTTAGTCTCGTGCGGCAACTATCCTGGACGCGCGACGGCAAATCATTAGCCTATATTTCGCCAAAACCGGGCGGCGACGAACTGGTTTTGCAGCCCGTTGACGGGAGCGCTGCGAAAGTTATCTCAAACGCGCGCGGACAGCGGATAAAAAGTTTTGACTGGTCTTTTGACGGCTCGAAACTGGCGATCGTCCGCAGCAAATTTATGACCGACGCATTTTTGATCAAGGCAAAGGAAAACTAAAAATGTCAGAAATAATTGTCGAAAAGCAAAACTCGATCGCTGCGATTACCCTAAATCGCCCGGAAAAGCGCAACGCTTTGAACGATGTTTTGATCGATTCGCTGAAAAATGCTTTGCGCGAAGCCGACCGCGACGAAAATCTTCGGGCGATCGTCATTCGCGGCGCGGGGACGGATTTTTGCTCGGGCGCGGATCTCTCGGCGCTCCAAAAAATCGCCCAAAGCGACGTGCTCGAAAATCTCGCGGACGCCGAAAATCTGTTGGAGCTTTTGGCAATGATCCGCAAAGTAAAAATTCCGGTGATCGCCGCCGTTAGGGGTCGTGCGCTCGCGGGCGGCTGCGGTTTGGCGACGGCTTGCGACCTTGTTTTGGCTTCGAAAACGGCGCGGTTCGGTTACCCGGAAGTGAAGATCGGTTTTGTGCCGGCGATGGTGATGGCGATTTTGCGACGCAATTTGTCCGAAAAACGTTCGTTTGAATTGATTACGCAGGGCTTTGAATTTACGGCGGACGAAGCCGAACGGATCGGTCTGATAAATCGCGTGTTCGCGGACGAAACCTTCGATGAAGACGTGAAAAATTATTTATCGGTTTACGAAAAAGTCTCGCGTTCGGCGGTTGTGCTTTCAAAAAAACTGCTTTACCAGATGGACGGAATGAATTTTGAAACGGCGCTTGAAACCGGCGCCGAGGTCAATACGATTGCGCGTTTGACGAAAGATTGCCAGCAGGGAATTGCGCGGTTTTTAGAAAAATAAATTACTGAAGACTTTTTAAAAAACTGAGGGCTTGTTGGCGGTCGCTAACGGTGATCTTGTCCTGCATTTGCGCGGTCAGTTTCAAATATTCCTGCAAAACCGCCTTCGCGTCGTCTTTTCTGCCGAGCTCGGCGTAGATCATTCCCAATCTCAACAAAACGGTTTTCGATTCGGGCAAAAGTTCGCTTTTTGCCCGATTTTTAGCGGCTTCGAGCTCGCGCAGCGCGGAAGTTTTCTCGCCGGTTTGATACATCACGACCGCCAGTTTTTCGGTCAAGGCGGCGTAATAGATCGGCAGACGTTTACGCGCTTCGAAAAGATATTTTTGCGCTTCGCCGGATTGTTTTTGCCGGGTCAGCGCCAGCGCCATAAATTCGTAGGCTTGATAAAGCGTGTAGGCGTTGATTTTTTCGTTCGGCGTTTCGATGACGGTTTTGATGTCGAAGATCGCTTCGTCGATCTTGTTCTGCGCCAGTAAATTGCGGGCTTTCCCGTAATATGCGCTTGCCGACGGGCGAATGTCGATCGAGTTATTATAGGCTTCGACGGCTTCGTTGGTCATTCCGTTCTCGGACAAAACCGCGCCGTACTGCGACCAGTTGAACGCCGAATTTTTATCAAAGGCAACGGCGTGCGTCCAGAGCGCGAGATCGTTTTTCCAAACCTGATTATAAAAAATTGTCCGCACACCGAGCGGCAAACCGATGACGATTGCCAACAAAACAACAGCAAATTCCTTTTTTTTCGTGAAGATTTCCCCCAACAATTCGGCGAAATACGGAAAAAGCATCATCAGAAACCCGAGCAGCGGCAGATACAAATAACGGTCGTGGACGATTTGTTCCATCTGGAAAGCGGTCGCGTTCAGCGCCGGTGCGAGCGTCAGGATAAAAAGCGCAAACCCGAATTTTTGGACAAAGCTCTTTTTGGCAAGCAGCCCAAAAAGCGCGAATGCCGCGCCCGTAATCAGCAAGGGCAAACCAACTTCGATCAAATTTAGGTTCGCAACCGGTCGGAGCGGATGATTGACACCGAGCCAAACGGGGAAAATCATTTGTTTGAGATAAAAAACGAACATCGCGGGAATGGTCAGCAGTGTTTCTTTGAAACCGACACCGCCATCATCGGGCGGCAGCGAGAGCGCGC
>CADEFG010000832.1 GCA_902826505.1 uncultured Acidobacteriota bacterium | reverse complement strand
CTCGAACGCGCAGAGAAATAACCGAATCCGAAGGGAGAAATTAGTCAGGAAAACCCGTCGGACGCAGGATTTACGACGAAGGTTGAAATCAAACAACAGACGAAAGGAAATTTTGAAGTTGATTGGGCAAAATGGTTTGCCAACGGAAAACAAATTATTTTTTCATCAACCGAACAAAATACGGCTGAACGCGAATTTTATCTTTACAATATTATTTCAAACAATAAAGAAGATTTTTTTTCAGGCTTTCCACGAAACGGCACTGATTCTCGTGATGCCGGAATGAAAAGTAACGCTCAACTTTCAGAAGATAGTTCCGAACCGATTTTGCTGTTTGAAAACTCAAGATGGAACGAGCCGACAGAGCTTTTTGCGATTAAGGTTCTAAAGAATCGGGCATATAAAGGTTTTCCTGAGCGGATTACTAATACAACACCAAGAACTTTTGAAAAAATTAAATGGAACGAGCCGAAATTTATTGATATTCCTTCGCGTGACGGGAAAGTTATCAAATCGAAAATCTATCTTCCGGCGGATTTTGATAAAAAGAAAAAATATCCGATGGTCATTTTCGTCCACGGCGCGGGTTATCTGCAAAACACGATCAACGGCTGGAACAATTATTACCGCGAATTTATGTTCAACGAAATGCTCACGCAGAAAGGTTATGTTGTTTTGGACATCGATTATCGCGGTTCGGCGGGCTACGGGCGCGATTGGCGCACCGATGTTCACGACTTCTTAGGCGGAAAAGATTACGAAGATCATCTGGACGCGATCGATCACGCCGTCAAAAACTATGCGGTCGATGCCAAACGCGTCGGTGTTTACGGCGGAAGTTACGGCGGGTTTATGGCGGGCATGCTCGTGATGCGGGCGCCCGATAAAATTGCGGCGGCGGCGGCTTTGCGACCGGTCTTTGATTGGAAAAATTATTTTGCCTCGTCGCCGATCTACACTTTGGAAAGATTGGGCGTTCCCGACAAAAACGTTGAGGCTTACAAACGCTCGTCGCCGATCGCCTACGCCGAAAATCTGCAAAAACCTTTGCTGATTCTGCACGGCTTGGTCGATGATAACGTGCCCGCCCAGGATTCGCTGCAATTGATCGAAAAACTGATCCGGCTGGAAAAAACGCCGTATTTCGAAGCGATGCTTTATCCGGCGGAAAATCATGGTTTTACGCGTCCGACGAGCTGGACGGACGAATACGAACGGATTTTCGGCTTTTTCGAGAAACATTTGAAATAATTTTTGAATATGAAAAGACGCGAATTATTAAAAGCTATGGCGACGCTTCCCCTTTTGGCACAATCGGCTTTGAGCGCAAAACGTAAGGCTTCCGACAATAAAAAACTCATCAAACCGGCGCGTCTCGTCAAAGGCGACACGGTCGGCGTGATCGCCCCGGCGAGCGGTTTACCGGCGGCAGACTTTGATAAAGCCTTACAGAATCTCGCCGATCTGGGTTTTAAAACCAAGGTCGGAAAATACGCGCGCGGCAAAAACGGGTTTCTCGCCGGAACCGACAAAGAACGGCTCGAAGATCTGCACTGGGCGTTCGGCGATCCGGAAATTAAAGCCGTCTGGTGCGTGCGCGGCGGTTACGGCGTTTCGCGTCTGTTGCCGGCGGTCGATTACAAATTGATCAAAAAGAATCCGAAGATCTTTATCGGTTATTCGGACATCACGGCGCTGCACACGGCAATTTCACAAAACTGCCGATTGGTGACGTTTCACGGTCCGGTCGCCGCATCGAATTATGCCGAATATCCGAAAAATCATGTCGTTAATGTTTTGATGAACCCGTCCGCGCCTTATAAGGTCGAATTGGCGCCCGACAATCAGGCAAAGGAATCGAATCTTTTCAAAACCGAAGTCGTCACCAAAGGAAAGGCGCGCGGCAGACTTGTCGGCGGAAACCTGAGCTTGCTGGCGGCACTCGCGGGAACGCCGTTCGGTTTACAAAACGTGAAAGGCAAGCTGCTTTTTATGGAAGATGTCGGCGAACAGCCTTACCGCGTTGACCGAATGCTCACACAGCTTCGGCAAAACCTTGATCTCGGTTCGCTTTCAGGAATCGCGCTCGGCGTTTTCGAAGACTGCAACCCGCGCGATGCGGCATCTTCGCAAAGCTTGATCGAGGTCATCAAAGACCGGCTCGGCGATCTCGGGATTCCCGTAATTTACGGGCTTTCCTTCGGACATATCCGCGACCAATTCACGCTGCCCGTCGGCATCGAAGCCGAACTCGACACCGAAAATGCCGCGCTGACCTTTCTGGAAACCGGCGTGACTTAAGATTTTCCATCGCCGTTGGATCAAGAAATAAAGTCAT
>CADEFG010000831.1 GCA_902826505.1 uncultured Acidobacteriota bacterium | reverse complement strand
GTCGGCGCGCGTGATTTGGATCTCGGCGAGAAAAGGGAAATCAGAGAAATCGGGATGCGCGAGCATTTTTTTACGATGAGCGATATTGACCGCCGCGGAATGCTGGCTTGTGTCGAAGACGCGATAAAAATCGCTACGCAGGCGCCGGGCGGTTATGCCGTCACGTTCGATGTTGATATTATCGACCCGCGATTTGCGCCCGGTTCGGGAACTCTCGTGCGCGGCGGAATCACATATCGCGAGGCGCATTTGGCGCTCGAAGTGATTGCCGAACGCGGCGGAATGCGGTCGTTTGAAATCGTCGAAGTCAATCCGATGCTCGATGAGCATAACATCACCGTTGAGCTTGCCGGCGAATTAATTCTTTCCGCACTTGGAAAAACCATTTTGTAAGTTTATATTGTGATTTGTGATTTTTGAAAAATAGATTTTGGAAGCTAACATCATTTACCCCTTCAACTTTATGGAAAAAATAAAAATCGGTATAGTTTTCGGCGGTCGCTCGGGCGAACACGAAATATCTATTCGCTCGGCAAAAACGGTTATTGAACAAATTGACAAAGACAAATACGATGTTGTGCCAATTGCCATCACAAAAGAAGGGCATTGGCTTAATCCGGTTGAGTCTCTAGGTTTATTTCCACCTCAAACCCAGGAATTATTACTCGATGAAATCGGCGGCTTTCCACGCAATTCGGTCGCGTTTACCGGCGATACAAAATACAAAGGTTTAATCAAACTTGAAACCATGCTGGGCGAGGAAAAACTCGAAAAGCTCGATGTGGTTTTTCCCGTTCTGCACGGAACATTCGGCGAGGACGGCACGGTTCAAGGTTTGTTTGAAATGGCTGATATTCCGTATGTCGGCTGCGGAGTGCTTGCTTCGTCGTGCGGGATGGACAAGGCTTTTATGAAAATCCTGTTCCGCGACGCCGGTTTGCCGATCTGTAAATATGTCTGGTTTTTGCGCAGCGAATGGGAAGCGGGCGAAGATGCGACCGTTAACCAGATCGAATCAAAACTCGGTTATCCATGTTTTGTGAAACCGGCAAATCTAGGCTCATCGGTCGGCGTTTCCAAAGCGACCGATAAAGGTTCTTTGCACGAAGCAATCTCGCTTGCCGCCGAATATGACCGCAAAATCATCGTCGAAGAATGTTTGGAGATGCGCGAGATCGAATGTTCGGTGATGGGCAACGACCAGCCGCGCGCGAGTTTGCCGGGTGAATATTTGATCCGCGACCAATCGAAAAAGTTTCTCGATTACACCGAAAAATATGCGGGAACGGGCAATAATGAATTTGTCGTGCCCGCGCCGATTTCCGAAGAATTGACCAAAAAGATTCAGCAGATGGCGATTACGGCGTTCAAAGCGATTGACGGCGCGGGTTTTGCGCGGGTCGATTTCTTTTTGCGAAACGACACGGGCGCGTTGCTGGTCAATGAAATCAACACGATTCCGGGTGTCACGGATGCTTCGGGTTTTCCGAAAATGTGGGCGGGAACCGGTCTCGAATTTTCACAGGTGATCGATGGGCTCGTCACGCTCGCCTTTGAACGACACGCCGATAAATCAAGAAATAAAACGAGTTATTAATCGAACAGAATTGCTTTATAATTTTGAACGATAGTTATTTACTTTTTGGGGCGTGATAACCTTTGCGGGTCCGGACGGTTAATTCAGGTTTGTTGGTTTTGATTTCGATCGTTCGCCATTTTCCGTCTTTGGCGGTATTCGTCGGTTGATAACCGAGCGTGTATTGAACGCCGAGTTCTTCGACGATGTTTTTAAAAGCCTCGCGTAATGCCGCTCCGCCGGGTGTCGAGACAAATTTTCCGCCCGATTTTTCGGCGAAGTTTTTCAAGGCGCCCTGATTTTGAGCTTTATCTTTCAAATTCGTGTCAATTGCTGACATATCGACCGTGTAAATTGTCGCGTTCGCCGTTAGCGCGGCTTTCAGGGCTTTGTCGGCGGATCGCCCGCTTTGCGTGTCAGCGCCGTCGGAAAGGACAATGATTGCCCTGCGTTTTTCAGGTCGTTTTTCGAGTTCCTGCGCGGCTTTGAAAATCGCGTCGTTCAAAACCGTCATCCCGTTTGCTTTTATATCAAAAACGCCTTCGTAAATATCGCGGCTGTTCGAAAAATCTTGCACCAGCGATATTTTTGAATCAAAGTTATAGATCGCCGTCACATCGTCGGTTCGCAAACGGTCGAGAAACTGAATCGCCGCCGACCGCGCAAGACTGACGCGTTGTTCCATACTGCCTGAAGAATCAAGCAAAATGATCGCTGCAAACGGTGTCTTTTCGGCTTCGAAAAACTCGATCTGTTGTTCCTGGCCTTC
>CADEFG010000830.1 GCA_902826505.1 uncultured Acidobacteriota bacterium | reverse complement strand
TTGATTAAGAAGATGAAGATCATCAAAACCGAAACTCTTTCCGATGAACAAAAGCAAAATATCATCCGGCTTTGGAATGACGAATATCCCGCGCAATTACATCATTCGGACATTGATTCGTTTGACGAATATCTGCGCCCGAAAATCAATCTCGAGCATTATTTGCTCACGGACGACGGCGAAAATATCAAAGGCTGGCTGGCGACTTTTATCCGCGACGGCGAAAAATGGTTTGCCTTGCTCGTGGACAGTTCCGAGCAAAAAAAAGGCTACGGGACGCGGCTTTTGAACAAAGTCAAAGAGTTTGAAAATGAAATAAACGGCTGGGTCATGGATCATGAAAAAGACTCGAAAGCGAACGGCGAAACATATCGGTCGCCGCTCGGGTTTTACGTGAAAAACGATTTTGAGATCTTAAATGATGTCAGGTTTGAAAGCGAAACGATGTCTGCCGTGAAGATAAAATGGGTCAGCAAATGATTTAACTTTGCGAGCGCCCTGAAAGTTATTGCGGCAATCGTCCGAAAGGCTGTCATAAAACTTCCCTGTCCGGTGTTTTTAATCTGAAAACACTAAACAAAAAGCGAGGAACGAATATGAACGAGCTAAACAGAAGATTGCGGTATTTGGAAATTTACGCGGTTGTTTCTTTGATAATTTTCGGCGTTGCCGGTTTATCGGCTTTTACAAGATCGAAAGAAAAATTTGCCGAGATCGATGTCGAAAGATTAAACGTCCGCGAAAAGAACGGGCAATTGCTGATGGTCGTCGCCAACCGCGAACGAATGCCCGATCCCATTATTAACGGCAAAACGTGGAAAACCGAGCGACCTGCCGGAATGCTTTTTTATAACGGTTTGGGCGATGAAAACGGAAGTATTATTTTCGGTGCGGTAACCGGCGGCGGAAAATACGGCGCATTTCAGGGCTTGACGTTCGATAAATACAAACAGGCGCAGACGATGGCGCTCATTTACAACGATCATTCGGGCAAATATCGCGCCGGTTTGCAAATCTGGGACCGACCCGAAACGCCTTTGAGCGACATTATTACAAAGCGCGAGGAAATCGCCAAAATGCCCGACGGCGCCGCCAAAACCGAAGCGCTCAAGCGGCTTGACGAACAAAATTTTTCGCCGACGCGCGTTTACGTCGGCAAAAATGCCGAAAAAGAATCCGAAGTGACGCTGTTTGACGCGAGCGGCAAAGCGCGTATCAAGATGATTGTCGGCGCGGACGGAACGCCGAAACTGGATTTTCTGGACGCGAGCGGCAAAGTTACTTACAGTTTGCCGAACGATGCGAAAAAATGAGTTTTGTTCTCAGAAAAGCGACGCTCGACGACCAAGCCGCGATCGAAAAATTGATCGCCGAATCGGTCAGAGGTTTGAGCCGCGACGTTTACGACGCGCGGCAGATCGAGCTTTCGATCAAGACGGTTTTCGGCGTCGATACCGAACTGATCGCCGACCAAACATATTTTGTCGCCTGCGCGGAAACGGGCGAAATTGCCGGCTGCGGCGGTTGGAGCAAACGCCGCACGCTTTACGGCGCAAGTGTTTATTCCGCGAGCCGCGATTCAAATTTGCTCGACCCGCAAACTGACGCGGCAAAGATTCGCGCCTTTTTTATTCATCCCGATTTTTCGCGCCAAGGAATCGGCACGGCAATTTTAGAAGCCTGTGAGCGGGAAGCCAAAGCCCACGGCTTTAAATCCGCCGAAATGATGGCGACGCTGCCGGGCGTCAAACTTTACGCGGTGCGCGGATACGAAGGAAGCGAAGAAGTAAGGGTTCCGGTCGGCGAAAATCTTGATATAATCTGCGTGAAAATGAGGAAAGTTCTCGAATGAAATATGCGGCATTCCTGCGCGGCATCAATGTCGGCGGAAAAAATAAAGTAAAAATGGAAACTTTGCGCGAAGTTTGCGGTTCGCTCGGGTTTGAGCGCGTCAAAACCTATATCAACAGCGGCAATGTCGTTTTTGAAACCAAACAAACCGATGCGCAAAAGCTCGCCGCCAGACTTGAAGAAGCGATCGAAAAAGAGTTTGCGCTCAAGATCAAAGTGATGGTGCGCCCGATCGACGAGATCGAAGCGATCGTCAAAAATAACCCGTTCGACGGGCAATTCGAGAACGATAAAGATTTGCACGTTTTCTTTCTGGACGAAGAATTACCCGAAGAAAAAGCCGAGTTGCTGCTTGCAAACAACTCGGAAAACGAGCAGTTCGCCGTTCAAAACCGTGAGATCTTCTGTCTTTTGCGCGTCAGCGTGCTCGACAGTTTGATCGGCAAGGATTACATCGGCAAAAAACTGAAGGTTTTGGCAACCGCACGAAATTGGCGGACGACTCAG
>CADEFG010000829.1 GCA_902826505.1 uncultured Acidobacteriota bacterium | reverse complement strand
AAATCCCAGACCTTGACTTCAAGTCCGGCGTCCGCCAATTTTTCGCCCAGATCAAGATTTTCTTCCGCCAATTTCGGTGACAGAACGATCGCCGAGGCTTCGCCGGCGCGCGCAAAATTGATGATTTCCGCAATCGAACTCGCCGGGTCGATCGGAATTGCGGTTGCGCCTGTTTTTAGGATTCCGAAATACGAAATTCCCCATTCGGGCTGGTTATGCGAAAACAAGATCACGCGGTCGCCCGATTTGATGCCGTTATGCGCCAAAAAACCGGCGGCGCGATACGTTAATTCCTTAACGTCTTCAAACGTGTACTGCTCTTTGCGCCCGCCGCGTTCGATCTTCATCGCGACACGCGTCGGAAATCTTTTCACGGAAGTATCAAAAAGATCGAGCAAATCCTTGTAAGTGTAAGAACGCTTTTCGATCTTTTTCAAATCTTCTTCCAATTGCGGCAAAACCCATTTCCGCATTCCCGGAAAATGAACATTCAGCCAGTAATCGTACCAATCAAGCCGTTCCGGATACCACGGCAGCAAGTCCTGTTCGCTCTTTTTGACGAGCGACATCAAGGCGCGCACGTTGTCCGAGCGATATTCGTAGGCGTTGTCGATCATAAACGGCTTGAACA
Organism: uncultured Acidobacteriota bacterium; assembly: GCA_902826505.1. GTDB lineage: Bacteria > Acidobacteriota > Blastocatellia > Pyrinomonadales > Pyrinomonadaceae > JAFDVJ01. Next base: position 1,734 of record CADEFG010000829.1, on the reverse strand, counting down.
TCGCGAACGCGTCGATCGTTTCCTGCGTCGTCTGCTCGAAACTTTCGACCGATTTTTTCAAATCCGAAACGATATTCGACAATCTTCCGCCCGCCCACGTCGGCGCGGCTTTATCAAGCAGATTATTGGCGGTTTTCGCCAGTTTGTTGAGCATCGGCGCGGAAAACCGGTCGTAGGTTTTCTGCGTCACGGGCGCGGTTTCGATCATCGCCGCGACCGAATTGACGAGCTTGTTGCCCGTATCTTTTTCCTTGAAATAATCGCGTTTGTAAAGCCCGACCAGCCCGACGATGCGTTTCATATCGTTCGGGTTCGCGTCGCCCGAAGAAGCTTGAAAAACGAGCGGCGGACGATCGTCAACGAGCGCGTTCATCGCCGCGCCAAGAATCGCACCCGCGACCATATCGACGGGAATAATATCCAAAACCAATTTCTCGTTGACCGGAATGATCGGCTGCCCGCGCAGCGCGATCAAAATGAGCGGCGCGGTCGTCGTAAAACCTTCGTTCCAACCAGCAAACGGATATTTATTCGAAGATTCGACGATGCTTGGGCGAACCAAAATCTTGACAATATCGTCCTGCTGCGCGATGATTTGTTCCGCCAAAGATTTCGAATAAGTGTAAATATTCGTCCAGCCCCAATATTCGGCACGCGCCGCGCCGAGTTCGGTCGTGCGCTCGCGAATCCACATTTTGCGCTCGCGGAAGATCGCCGATTTCAATTCCGATTCATCGTCCGGGTCGCGTCCTTCTTCCTCGAAACGGCAGCGCGCCAATTCCCTGAATTTCGCGATCTGCACCGCGTCGTCGGCTTCCTGCCGCGCTTGTTCAGAAAGGCGCGCACAATCTTCGATTTCCTTGTTAACGTCGAAGGTCGTCCCGACAAGTTCGTTTTTACGCGGGAAATAACCGACGACCTTTTCGTTTTCCCAGATCGCCCCGCTGCGTTTTCCGGCGACAAAACAGGTCGAAACGTGCACCAGCGTTGGACGCCGCATCATCCGCGCCAATTTCAAAATATTGTTCGAACCGACGACGTTTGTCCTTAAGGCGGATTCGAGCGGCGGGTTAAACGTCACGTTGCCCGCGCCGTTGATAATAATGTCGGTGTCCGCCATGATCGACTGCGCTTCTTCTTCGGACATTCCCAAAAATTCATTTCCGACATCGCCGTTGACGGGCACTACTTTAGCGCGAATAAACGCTTCAAACCCGTCGCCGTATTTTTCGCGCAGCGGGTCAAACGTTGGGCTTGTGACGATGCTCGTCCAAAAACGAATCTCCGATTCCCGCGCATCCCGCGCCCGCACGGTCGTGTAAACTTTCCCGATATTCGGAAAATTATGCAAAAGCATCGAAAGCGTAACCTTACCGACAAAGCCCGTGCCGCCGATAAAGAAAATCCGCTTCCCTTCAAAAATTTCGGTTGGTGATAATTTCATACCAATATAAATGCAATTTGAATTGCAAATTAAAATGCAATTTGCATATTAGCCGTTGAAAACGGCGAGATATTTGTAGCCCACAATGTGAATTGTGGGAAGAAAAGGCGAATTCAAAACGCCGTTGAAAACGGCGACATACAAAAACGCGTCGATTATTTATATCCCCTTATCTTTGATAACACCGTTTCGTTTTCCTTGCGTTCCCTTGCGATATGGGCTACAAATATGTTGCGGTCTTCGACCGCTTTTGAAAATATGCGCGAATTATTTCCACAAAAAGTTCTCGT
>CADEFG010000828.1 GCA_902826505.1 uncultured Acidobacteriota bacterium | reverse complement strand
CGGTTAATTTTTTCTAAAATGTCTTTTGCCTTCGATTCCTTGCCGGCGATCGCGTAAAGATAACCCAAAACCGCCAGACGACTCAGACTCGGCGCCGATTCATACCCTTTTTCCATCAAGGCGACGGCTTTTTTATGTTCGCCGAGTTTGGCGAAAGAAATCGCCATTGCCGGATAAACCGGGATGCAGTTCGGGTAGAGTTCGAGCGTTTTTTCGGCTTGTTGAATTGATTCTTCGTAGCGCCGCTGATAATACAGCAGGGAAGCCGAAGTTTTGTTCAGCGAAAGCGAAAGCGGGTCGATTTTTGAAAGATGTGTAAGCTGTTGATGCGCTTCGGTAAATCTGCCCGAAAGCATCAAAAAGACGACGTACCAGTACCGCGAAAAGGTGTAGTTCGGATTGAAATTGATGGCTAACACAAATTCTTTTTCGGCTTCGTGCCAATTCCATTCGTAAACATATTTGATCGTGCCCATCGTCGCCCGCACTTCGGCGGATTCCGGGGCAATCTCAAAAGCGGTTTCGATCGCCCGTTTGGTTTCGAGCAAAATATTACTGACCGGCGTAAAAGAATAACCGTTGAGCAGAAAATAGGCGTTGGCGATCCCGACATAGGAAAGCGCGTAATTTTCGTCAATTTCGATCGCTTTATTAAAATATTCGAGACTTTTTTCCAAACCTTCCTTGGTGTGCGTCGCCAGAAAATGACAGCCTTTGAGATAAGCGTCATAGGCGTCGGCGTTTTGTGTTTGTTGATTGATGAGAAGATTTTTTTCGGTTGGGTTTAGTTTGGGAAGAAGTTTTTCGGCGATTGTTTGGGTGATTTCCTTTTGAATCTGGAAAATGTCGGAATGCGACTTTTGATAATTCGTGCCCCAAATCTGGCTTTCGTCCTTGACCTTGATGAGCTCGGTGCTGATCGTCACCTCGTCCCGAAATTGCCTGACTCTGCCGGTCAAAATCGAATCGACATTGAGCATTTTACCGATCTCGGCAATATCGTAATCCTGATTTTTAAAGCGCGCGACCGTTCGGTAAGCCATCACTTTGAGTTTCGGCATTTTGGAAAGCAGATTGATCAAACTCTCCGTCAAACCATCGGCAAAATAATCGAGTTCCTCGTTTTGATCGGCATTGACCAGCGGCAGGACGGCGAGCGAAGTTATTTCGTTGGTCGGTTTTTGAACCTGTGGGACAAACCCGTTCGTGAGATTAAAGTTCTCTTCGACTTTAGCGGTAAAACAGTAGCCGCGCTTTGAGATTGTTTGAATAAAATCATTTTTGTTGCCCAGGATTTTTCTGAGCATTGCGATCTGGACATTAACATTGCTGTCTTCAACGAATTCCTCATCCCAGACTTTCTGCAAAATTTCTTCGCGGTTGACGATCTTGCCATTTTTTTCAAGCAGTAATTGTAAAAGCTCAAAACTTTTTGAGGTAAGTTTGATGACCTTTCCGTTTTGAGTTAAATGACGGCTTTTGGTTTCCAAAACAAAATCGCCAAAATAATAAAATCTGTCAGCAACGTTCTTATTCGATTGATTCACGCCGTTACTCCTCGCAGGGGTATTTATTATTAAAGCTGTTGTTCCTAACATAGTCTTTACGTTCCAATAAAACCAATCATCGGACTTTTCCAAAATCGGTTTTCAAAATTCGGGAAATATTATTTGAAACAATTTGAAATGATATTCAAAATTTTAATGACTGCTTAAAAATAAGGTGAAATTTCAAATCCGTCAAATTTACTTTTTTTGATTTGCCGAAAAAATGTTTGTGTTAAAATTTAAAACCGATGAAATTTTCCCTGACAACACCTTTAATTGAGATTGATAAGTTTGATATTACCAATTTATCGAGCACCTTGTCGCGTAAATTAGCGCTGGCGGTCGCAAATTTTGCATATAAAAATGATGTCGCGGAAACCACGGTCGAAGATTTGCTCAATTATTTCCCGATGCGCTATGAAGACCGTTCGAACTTTATCCAGATCGACGAATTGATCACCGATACCGATGCCTCGGTCGAACTTTACGTTCGTGTTTCGGGTGGTTTGAAGGTCGGGAAAAACCGCTCGCCCAAAGCGCCGCCGCTCTATATTTTTGAAATTACCGCGGGCGATGCCGAACGAACGCGCAAACCGGTCGTCGTCTGGTGGTTTGTCTCGGGCAAACAAGCCTACCGGATCATCAATTATTACCAATCGCGCTTTTCACGCGGGACTCGTTTCGTCGCTTACGGCAAATGGGAATGGGACGGTCGGCGGAATACTTTTGCGCTGCGTTTGAACAAACCCGACGAGCTCGAAATTTTGCCCGAGATCACTGATTACAACGAATTTGGTTTATTGAAAAATCTGACCGACG
>CADEFG010000827.1 GCA_902826505.1 uncultured Acidobacteriota bacterium | reverse complement strand
TTTTTTTACCATATAAACAAAGAAGATCAAGAAAAACTAAAAAATAATGTCCCTCGAATCAGCCAGACATCGCAAAACTAGTTTTTGGTCTTTGCCCGCGCCGGCGTAAATTTTTTGAAAAACCATCGTGCCCGCTTTCAGGTCATTAAAATATATCCCAATATCGAGTGCGCTGCATTGATAAGCATAAACTCGTTTTGGTCCGAATTTATCCTGCGAAGCGTCAATAAAGACCTGCGCTTTGCCTTTTTCAACCGTCAGATAAGAAGTAATCGGATCGCCTTCAATCGTACCGCACGATTTTTTTAATTTTTGTATTTCTCCTTCTCCCTGAAAAGCCTGAATGGCTTTTAATCTATAACTTGTGTCTTTATCGGGATTAATAACAACTTGCCTTCGTTCGCAGCTAACCTGGACGTATTCCTGATCCTGTCTCAATTCATCGCTTAATTTTTGCTCTTCCGCGCTTAACGATTCCTTGGTGCGCTGTCCCGAAACGGTTTGGATAAATACCAAACAGAAGATTAACAAAATGATCTTTTTCATAACTTTTGCTCCGAAATTTTGATAATTTCAGAACGAATCATAAATTGTAATCTTGCAAAAGAATGGCAATTTTTCCCGACCAACACGATTTTACTCATTTTACCAGGTCTTTCTAATCGGATGCGCTTCGGTATTAAAGACGATCTTTTTAAAATCCAAAGTTTTCGGGTCGGCAAAAAGCAGGTAGTAATATTTAAAGGTTTCGGCAAAGAGAAAACTCTGCATCGTGTCCGATTTTTCTTTGGTGACGACCGATTTCAGGCTCGCGTAGCCAACCTCGTTTTTACAATGCTTCACAAAATCATCGAAAAAGGTTTTGCCCATTTCGAGATATTTTTCTTCTCCAGTGTATTGATAAAGATAATAGGTCGATTCGACGATTTCGGGTCGCAGTGGATAACCGGCGCTCACCACTTCCATTTTTTGATAATCGAATTCTTCGGGTTCGATGCCGTGTTTCGTCCACATTTTATAGGACGAATCCTGTAACCTTTTGGCGCGTTCCATATCACCGCCGAGTGCCAGAATCGCGGGAAAGAAAGCGTCGAGTGCGCCGTAAACGCTCGCCGTTCGTTTGCCCGTATTCATATCGACGTGACCGTACCAGAGCTCGCCGCTTCTGACTTCGTCGGCGTAGTATTTATTGATCGCCTTGATCGATTCTTCCCACATTTTCCGGCAATCGGCATCGTCAAAAAGAATCGCGCATTTGAGCAGGTATTCGTAGTAAGAATCGATCTCGGCGCTGATGTGGCTGTCGGGGTTCGTCCATTTGCCGCTAACGACATTGATGTTCGTGCCGACCAGACCGATCGGCGACCGGCGATTGTAGGTTTCGACCAGTGCGCGTTTCGCCTTTTCGAAAAAAACCGGCTTTTTCGTGAGTTTCGCCAATGTTCCGAATTCGATCAAAAGCGTGCCGGTTTCCGCCGGATTCGAGACTTCGCCTTTTGTTTTGCCGGTTTTTAAATTGACGTAGCGATACGGAATGCCGGTCGGCGAATCGAAAACCGGCAGCAGCCGCGTGCCTAAATCTTCCGCCAGCGCGAGCAGTTTTTTGTCGTTCGTCATCTGATACGCCGACAAAAGCCCGCCGAGAAGCCGGATCGTGATCTCGAAATTCTGGACGTCGAGGTCTTTATCGAACGAGAGATTTTCGGTGATATATTTGCGCGTCGCGTCGCCCTCTTTTTTAAAACCCAACAAATAGAGCGTATCGAGCGAATCGACCGGCGTCATCAAAAGCGTCTGCGCGTACCAATTTTTATAGGTTTTGCTCAGCGGCTTCAAATCATCATTGCCCCACGCGTATTTTTTATAACCGTTCCAGGCGTGGAGAAATTCGGCTTTGACTTGATTGGCAAGCTGTTTTTTATCAACTTTTTGCTTGGTTTGCGCGAGCGAACCGGAAACGATAGCTAAGAGCAAGATAATGGAACCAATGAATTTGGAATTAAAGATTTTCACAATATTTATTATTTTTGTTTGACGATTATATTTGTCGCTAAGTGCGAACAACAATTTTCTAAATTTGATAATTTTAAGAAGCTCAGTCTTCATTTGATTCGGTTCTAAACTGCTGCCATTCAAGCCAGCAATTTTCCGGATCAATGTCTTCATAACCTCTCGAATTATCCATTTCCGCCTTCATTGAAACCGGAAGCATGACAACATTGCAGTTGTCCCGAATTTCATAAACTTCCCTTTCGGTCAATGCCCTTCCCAGAGAATTTTCGCGATTTAATAAAACCGCGACCAAACTCGGGGTAAAACATGGATAAATTTCTTTTTCGTCAATTTTTCTTAAATTAATCTTTATCATAAAGTTATTTCTT
>CADEFG010000826.1 GCA_902826505.1 uncultured Acidobacteriota bacterium | reverse complement strand
TTTGCCGGAGCGCAAAGCATCAAACAAACGGAAAAGGTCAGAGTCGTCAGAGAAGGCGTCGGTTTTAACGGCATCACGGTCGGCAGATCGACGATGGCGGATGTCGCCAAAAAATTCGGTAAGGATTACAAATTGAAAACTCATAAAAAATATTCTTACCAGATGATTTATCCAAACGGTTTGTCGTTTTATTACTGCTACGCCGACAAACGCAAGCAGATTTTCGATATCGAGCTGCGCACGCCGTTTGAAGTGAAAACGAGCAAAGGCGTTGTGCTGGGCAAAAGTACGCTTGCCGACATTTACAAAATTTACGGCAAACAATCGGACGGTCTGCAATATCGCGGCGTCAGTTTTTTCTACGCCAATTACAAAGGCAAAAAGGTCGTCACGGTGATCGACATTGTCGAAAATTCGGGCATTCGGCAATGCAAAGAAGCCAATTGAATTAAATGAAAGGTAAAGTCAGACATCTTTTAACAGTATCCTTTTTCGGAACAGCATTTTTGATTTTCACTTCGATCGGAGTCGTTTCGTTTGCACAAAACCGCGAAGGATTTATTATCGAAGGCGAGAGTTTTGACAATATCCTGATCGGTAAATCAACCATGGACGAGGTCATTGCAGTTTACGGCAATGATTACAAACTGTTAAAGCATAAAGAATATTCTTATGAAATGATTTACAAAAATCTTGGACTTTCCTTTTATTCTTGCCAAGCCGACCCCAAAAAAGAGATTTTCACAATAGATATTCAAGCGCCCTTTAAAACAACAACCCGGAAAGGAATAATTCTAGGTGAAAGTACTTTTGCCGATGTTTGGCGATTGTATGGAAAATGGGACAAAACATCAGCCGGTTTCGAATACGAAGGGGTTTATTTTCTTTTCGAAGAACAAAATAAAGATCAAGCCGATGCTGAGAATCAAAAGCCGGAAATTGAAATCAATTTAGTTGCTGACAGCACGGACAAAAACTCAAATTCTACTTTGGAGGAGCTTAGGATAAGCGGAAGAAAAACCGAGTTTATCATTGGCGAAGAATCTGTTTCAACCATTCGTGACGGTGAAATAAATCAATCTAACAATTCAAACGACGAAGATGTTGATGGCGAAGACGACGAAAAAACTGCTGTTTCTGAAAAGAACAATGATGCCGATATTGAAAATGACAGCGATAAAGTAACAAAAACAAAAATTGTCAGGCAGATCAGGTTAATTGAAAAATCCGGTTTACGGCAATGCCACGTAAAATTTAGAAAATAGTAAAAATAAATGAGCGAAACAAACGGCACAATTTTAACGGTCAACAATCTGAAGACGTATTTTCAGACCGAAGACGGCGTCGTCAAAGCGGTTGACGGCATCACGTTCGAGCTGAAAAAAGGCGAAACTTTGGGAATCGTCGGCGAATCGGGGAGCGGCAAATCAGTGACCAATCTTTCAGTCATGCGGCTGATTCCCGAACCGCCGGGGAAAATTGTTGACGGCGATATTATTTTTGACGGCATCGACGTCCGCAAACTGGCGATTGACGATGTTCGTAAGATTCGCGGCAAACGGATCGCGATGATCTTTCAAGACCCGATGACTTCGCTTAATCCTTTCTTGAAAATCTCGACGCAGCTGATGGAAGTCACCGAGCTTCATCTCGGGCATAACAAAAAACAGGCTTACGATCACGCGATCAAGATGCTGCAAACGGTCGGGATTCCCGATGCGAAAAATCGGGTGGACAATTATCCGCACGAATTTTCGGGCGGCATGCGCCAGCGCGTGATGATCGCGATGGCGCTTTCGTGCGACCCCGAGCTGCTGATCGCCGACGAACCGACAACCGCGCTCGACGTGACGATCCAGGCGCAGATTCTCGAACTCATCAAGGATTTAAAGAAAAGAATGGGGACGAGCGTGATTTTGATCACGCACGATCTCGGCGTCGTCGCGGGAATGACCGAAAAGATCATCGTGATGTATGCCGGCAAGGTTTTCGAGCAAGCGCCGACGAGGGAATTGTTTTCGACGCCGGCGAATCCGTACACGAAAGGCTTGCTCAAATCGGTTCCCGATCCGGCGCACGAAGACGGCACCGAGCTTTACCAGATTCCGGGACTGCCGCCCGATGTCGCGCATCTGCCGCCGGGTTGCCCGTTTGCCGAACGCTGCGAAATGGCAAAAGATATTTGCCGCCAGGACTATCCGCCGTTCGTCCAGATCAACGAAAATCATCATTCATTGTGTCATTTTGCAAAGGAAGTTTATGCCGAATCATTGGCAAACAGGGTTAAGTAAAGGAGTAGAACAAGCAGGGATTTATGAGAAAAACAATATTTTTAATCGTCGCCGCCTTATTTTTCGCGGCTTGCGGAACGCCAACGACGGAAGTTAAA
>CADEFG010000825.1 GCA_902826505.1 uncultured Acidobacteriota bacterium | reverse complement strand
CATGTGCGACATCAAGCAGGATTTTGTCGATAAAGGTTTTCAAAATATCAGCAAAAGCCTCGATCGCTTTATCAAAAAAGAAACGATGACCGAAGACCGGAAAAATGAAATTCTGGGGCGCATCAAGATCACGACCGAACTCGAAGATCTGGAAGACTGCACATTGATTGTCGAGGCGGCGACCGAAAATTTTGAAATAAAAAAACAAATCTTTCAAAAGCTCGACGAAATCACATCAGAAGAAACCATTCTGGCTTCGAATACTTCTTCGATCTCGATCACGAAAATCGCGGCGGTTACGACGCGACCGGAAAAAGTGATCGGAATGCATTTTATGAATCCGGTGCCGCTGATGAAATTGGTCGAAGTAATTCGCGGCATTGCGACAAGCGACGAAACCTATGCGAAAGTCAAGGAATTGTCCGAAACAATGGGCAAGACACCGCTCGATTGCCAGGATTTCCCGGGTTTTGTCGCGAACCGCATTCTACTGCCGATGATCAACGAAGCGATCTTCGCGCTTTATGAAGGCGTCGCGACGCGCGAAAGCATCGACGGGATCATGAAGCTCGGGATGAATCATCCGATGGGACCGCTGACGCTTGCGGATTTTATCGGGTTGGATGTTTGTCTGGCAATTCTCAGGGTGATGCACGAAGGCTTGGGCGATCCGAAATATCGTCCGTGTCCGCTGCTCGTTAAAATGGTCGACGCGGGTTGGCTTGGGCGCAAATCGGGCAAGGGATTTTACGAATACAATTAAAAAGTTTTGACAACGGATTGCGCGATTTAGGCAGTTTGAATTGTAAAAATAAAAATCCGTATAATTTGTGTAATCTGTTGTCAATTTCTATTAAAAACCTTATTTGTCGGGTTTGCGTAATAACAGCACCAATTCATCTGATTGAGAATAAATATGAAAAAATTTAACGCCTTTATTATAACGTTGCTGGCGGCGTTTGCGTTGAGCCTGACCGTTTTCGGACAGGCTAAAATTACGCCGATGAACATCAAACAGCGGACTTTGCCGAACGGTTTGCGCGTCGTTTCATTGCGGGAAAATTCGAGCCCGACCGTCGCGATTCACGTTTGGTATAACGTCGGTTCGAAAGACGACCCGCAGGGACGTTCGGGTTTTGCACATATGTTCGAGCATATGATGTTCAAATCCACAAAAAATATGAAAAGCGAAATGTTCGACCGTTTGACCGAAGATGTCGGCGGTTATAACAACGCTTCGACCTATGACGATTTTACGAATTATTACGAGGTCGTCCCGTCGAATTATCTCGAAACGCTGTTGTGGGCGGAATCCGACCGGATGGCGAATCTCAATGTTGACAAAGCGAATTTTAAATCCGAAAAGAAAGTTGTGCAGGAAGAATTTCGCCAACGCATTTTGTCGCAGCCATACGGCAGACTTTTCGGGCAATATCTCGAAAAACTTTCGTTTACGACTCATCCCTATAAACGTCCGGGCATTGGAAATCTCGATGAATTGGAAGCGGCAACGCCGGCAGACGCCAACGAATTTTACAAATTATTCTATCGACCGGACAACGCCGTTTTGATCGTCGTCGGCGATTTCGACCAGACGCAATTCGATGCGTGGACGGATAAATATTTCGGCAGGATCAAACAAAATAAAGCCGCGATTCCGCGTGTGACGGCGGTTGAACCGGAAAGAACGGAAGAAAAACGCTTTAAGGAAACCGCCCCGAACGTGCCGTTTCCGGCAGTCGCGATCACTTATCTCGCGCCGGATTCTAAGGACAAAGATGTTCCGGCGCTGAAAATCGCCGAAACGATTCTTTCCGGCGGCGAAAGCTCGAGACTTTATCAGGAACTCGTTTACAAACAACAGATCGCGCAGGAAGCCGCGTTCAATGCCGACATCCGCGCCGATCGCGGTCTGCTTTATTTTTACGCGATCGCCTCGGAAGGCAAAACGCCCGAAGAATTGGAAAAAGCGCTGCTCGCCGAATTGTTGAAAGCCCAATCGACACCGGTTACTGCCAAGGAACTGGCAAAAGCGAAAAATCAACTGATCACCAAAACCTTGCAGGAACGCGAACAAAACGATGGCAAAGCGCTCGCCATCGAACGCGCGATTGCCTATCAGGGCGACCCGAACGCCGTCAACACCGACATCGCCAAACTTCAAGCCGTGACCGTTGCGGATGTGCAACGAGTAATGAAAAAATATTTCACCGATAAAAACCGCGTCGTCATTTACTACCAGAACGGAGGCGAAGATAAATAATCATGAAAGCATCAAAAATTATTAGTTTTCTCTGCATTTTAAGCATTCTGAGTCTTTCGATTTTCGCCCAAACAGAAATGCCGCCAATGCCGTCCGCGCCGCGGACGGCGAAAATTCCAAAGGTTGTCGAGAAAAGCCTATCGAACGGA
>CADEFG010000824.1 GCA_902826505.1 uncultured Acidobacteriota bacterium | reverse complement strand
ATTATTAATTTCGGCGCGTTGGTCGCCCGTAAAATTTCGATTCTTGCCAGATATGTTTCCAGCAGGGCATCGGTTACTTCATTTTCGATTTCTAAATAGCGGCGTTCTTCGGCAATGTAATCTGACAAAGTTCTTTTTCCGAATTCGTAAGTTTGCCAGATGACTTGGAGATTTACGCTCGCCTGGTCGCGGATGCCATTTTGAAAAATCGTCAGGGCGCGAACCGAGCGGTTGTAGCGGGCATAAGCCACATTGACTTCACGCCGGATGGTCAATTCGCCAAATTGAATCCGGCTTTGGGCGGCTTGTTGTTCGTAAATCGCGGCTTCGATCATTCCCTGATTCCGGTTACGAACCGGCAAATCAATCTCCACCCCGAAGGTGAAATAATGAAAAACGCTTTCGATGGGCTGCAATGCGCCCGTATCCGTTATTCCGTTCAGCGGAAAACCCGACCTCATTCGCTGATAACCGGTTTTGAGGCTCGCGTCAATTTTGCCTTCGGATCGTGCTTGATTAAGTCGCGCAACGGCAAGTTTCTCCATCGCCTGTGCGCCTTGCAGATCCGGGCGTTCACGCAGGGCGTTGGCAACGGCTTCATTAACCGATGGTAAGTTGTCAACCAGATTTTCAAAATCTCCTTTGAGGCGCAGAGGATTTTCCGGCTTCATTCCCATCAAATTTTTTAATTCAAACAGGGCTGTTTCCACCCGTCCCTCCGCCGTTTCGCGCAAAGAGCGCAAACGGTTGAGTTCCACAAGGAGCATATTTTGTTCGAGCGGCGCGGTTCGTCCTTCGGTAACTTTGGCGGCAATGATCTGGTATCCCTGTCTGGTGTTAGCCAGAATTCTTTCCAACAGTTCGAGTTTTTTGACAGTTGACAATACTTCTCCGAACTTTGAACGAACCTCAGCAGCCAACAGACGTTCCTGATTTGCCAGCGCAAACTCACGGATTTCGAGTTCGGATTGCGCGACAGCAATCCGAACTGAACGCCGTCCGCCGAGTTCGAGAGGGAGCATTCCTTCAACCATCACCTGCGAATCCATTCCCCCGATTTGTCTCGTGCCGCTAGCTTCGATTTTCGGATTTGGTTTTAAAGCGGCTTGTTTGACCAGCGCACGGGCGGCTTCCGTTTCCCTCCGTAAAGCGTCAATTTCCCCATTGTTTTCGAGCGCAAATTTGACGGCTTCATCCGCCGTTAATCCGTTTTGCAGATCGAGATAAAGGATGGCAGCAGAATCGGTTTTGACCGTATCCGTAATAGTTTGCGACTCTGCTTTTTGGACAAACTGAGTCAAAAACGCGAGCAGAATCACGAGTATCTGGAGAAATTGAAGTTGTTTGATTTTATCCTTCATTTTTTTCCTTCTCCTCGCGTTTTAACTCGCGCAGACGAATCCAATAAAAAATCACGGGTGTCACGATCAGAACGTGAACCAGACTCGACAGCATCCCGCCGAACACCGGGGCGGCAATCGGTTTCATCACCTCTGAGCCTGTGCTTGAACTCCACATAATCGGCAACAGTCCGGCAACAATGGTCGTCACGGTCATTGTTTTCGGACGCAACCTGAGAAGTGCGCCTTCCGTCACGGCTTCAATCAAAGTTTCGCGGGTTAATCGCCCGACTTCCTGTTTCTTTCGCTCCAACGCTTCTTCAAGATAAACGACCATTACAATAGTCGTCTGCACCGCCGCCCCGAAGAGCGCGATAAATCCGACCCAAACGGCGACCGAAAAGTTATATTGAAGCAACCACAACAAAAATACGCCGCCCGTTAAGGCAAACGGCACGGCGAGCAGAATATGTGCGGCTTCTAAAAATGAGTGGTAAGTTAGATAAAGCGTGGCGTAAATAATCAGTAAAACAATCGGCACGACAATTAAAAGTCGTTGGCGGGCGCGTTCCTGATTTTCGTATTGCCCGCTCCAGGTCAGATAATAACCGCTCGGCATCTGCACTTGTTTAGCGATAGTTTCTTTAGCTTCTTCAACAAACGAGCCGATGTCGCGTCCACGCACGTTCAGCAAAACCGTGCCGCGAAGGAGTCCGTTTTCGCTGTTAATCATCGCCGCGCCTTCGGTTTGGCGGATGTCGGCGAGATTGGAGAGCGGAACCGTCGCGCCCGACGAGGTGGCAATCGGTATATTGCCGATGCCTTCAGGAGTTTGACGAAATTCGGGTGCATAACGGACACGAATCGGGAATCGCTTTCGACCTTCAATCGTGACGGTCAGATTCGATTCGCCGATGCCCTTTTCAATTACTTCCTGAATTGCCGCGACATCAATGCCGTAACGCGCCGCCGCTTGTCGGTTGATGTCAATATCAATGTAAGGCGCACCGCCGATTTGTTCGGGATAAACGTCCGCCGCACCCGGTATTGTTCGGACCACTCCGGCGATTTCACGCGAAACTTCTTCCAGTTTATTCAAAT
>CADEFG010000823.1 GCA_902826505.1 uncultured Acidobacteriota bacterium | reverse complement strand
CCGCACTGCGCCAAATCCGCCTTGTGCCTCAGTTTTATAATGAACATGAGGCAACAGCTCGGAAACCGCATCGGCGACGGCGACAGCGAAACCGACTTTCTTTAATAAGGTAAGATCACCGACATCATCGCCAATAAACGCAACTTCATCCGCAAATATGTTTTCAGATTGTAAAATATCTTCAAAATCCTTCGCTTTATTTTGCGAACGGGCTTTGATGTAATGGATTCCAAGTTCGGTTGCCCGTGTTTCTAAAATTTTTTTTGAATCTCTTCCCGTAATAATTCCCGACCGAAATCCGGCTTTGTGCCATAATGCAAGACCTTGTCCGTCACGAACGTGAAAAACTTTCATCGTTTCGCCGCTTTCCGTAAAATAAAGCCTTCCGTCCGTTAAAACGCCGTCGCAATCCATTAAAAGCAGTTTTATTTTTCGGGCACGTTGCAAAACCTCATCGCTCAATTTTTGCTTGTCCATTATTTAAAAGATAAAAGACGCCGAAAAATTTCGCGTCCTTATTAAATACATTTGTGGCGATCTTATCTGACCTCAAATGAATCAACACCGCTGAGCTTCCAGCTGTTACCGACCAGAGTCAAACGGTAGACCGCCGTCCCGCTTTCGGAATTTTTATTCAGCATCCTGATATTCAAACTTGTTTCGACGACCGCGCTATTCGGCGTTAACTTTTCAATCTGAACAATTTTTGTCGTCCATTCCTGCGCTTGTCCGGCAATCCCTCCGGAAAATCCCGAAATTTCGCCCGTCAAAACCATCGCGTCCAGATCGGCTTTGCGCCCCGAAATCGCGGCTTTATCAAACTGGGCGAAAAAAGCCTTGATCGCTTCATCATTATTTAATGGGACATTTGCCTTACTCTTGCCTTGCCGCGCTGCCAGCGTTGCTCCGTATTCGGCATCCGCTTTGATCGCTTCGTTGAAATATTGCACGGCTGGCGCGGTTTGATTCGATTTCAGAGCTATCTCGCCCAAACCGACATTTGCCCATGCCAAACTTCTCGAAGTCGGAAGTTTTTCATCCAAAACGGCGCGAAATTCTTTTTCCGCGTCACCGTTTTTGTTTTGAGCAAGTAATGAACGCGCCAACAAAATTCGGGCGTCGTCGTAGCGCGGATTATCGCGCAGAACCATTCGCGCATTTTTCTCGGCAACCGCAAAATCTTGCTTATCGAAGGGCTTTTTGACAAAAAGCAATAAATCGCTTTCGTCAAATTCAAACGGTTTAACATCGTTCGAGTAATCAAGCTGCGGGAAAAGTTTTTCCGCATCAACCTCGACGCGCACGATTTTGCTCGTCGTTTTAAAGACCGCTTCACCGAAATTTTGTTTCGGAATCGTAATCGACGTTTTTAATTTTTCGCCCGTCGCGGTCGTCGCAATAATTTCAACCGGCGCGTCAACCGAACCCGTATTGCGCAGCGCCATTTTCGTATCGCTACCGCTGACCTGCGGCAAACCGATCAGCAAATCCATATCGGTCACCTGGTCAAAAGCGTAATCGAGAAATATTTTGTTCGACGAAAATGCGGCGCGTAATTTTGCCAGATCGACTGCGCCGTCCTTGAGGTTTGCTTTAATGATATTGAAAAAATCGTTTTGCCCGGTATTTTTTGCCACAAGCCGCCAAATCATTGCGCCTTTGTTGGCGTTGGTCGTGTAATAAAAATCGTCGAGCGGCGAAACGGTTGTCAAAGCTCCGTCGCGTTTGACGACCGCCGCGTATGCCGTTCGCTGGCGCAATCTTTCGACATCGGCGATTTCCTTGCCGAATTTGGATTCTAGATATAAAGTCGCCATAAAACGCGGCAAACCTTCGACAATCGCGCCGTAGCCGTCGCCATCAATCTTCACCAACCCGCCGATCCAGGTTTTGGCGACCGCTTCGGAAATCGTCATCGCCGTCAGCGAATCGATCTTTTGCCGGCGGAAAACATTTTCGTCAACCAGGATCGTGCCGCCGCTCGAAAATCCCGAACCGCGCCTGACCGCGACGATTCGCAGCGGCATATCCGAACCGTTTCCGAGCAGATTCGTCATAAAAACCTTCGCGTCCGAAGCGAGCGCCGCCAATTCGTTCGCCCGTTTTTGTTCGTCGGCACCGGCGCCTTTCGGAAGCAAGACCGAAACATTGTTGGCGGTGACCGTGTCCCAATTTCCCGTAACAAAAAACGGTTGCGCGTTTAATTTCTGGTCAAACACGCCGCCGCTTTCGGTTCCCGATGCGGCGGTCGTTTGTCCGTTTGCCGAAATAACCTGCAAATGAACCGGCGCGAAATCCGCGCCGCGCGCAAAATACCAGCTGTTCGGGGTCGGATACCAAAAGGAAAGCGGCAAAAACTGTGAACCCGCCGCCGAGAGCGCGCCCAACCCGGAATTTTTATCAACCTTTAATTTATAAATAACTTCGACCGCCAAATTACCATTCGGCG
>CADEFG010000822.1 GCA_902826505.1 uncultured Acidobacteriota bacterium | reverse complement strand
TGATACTTTTAATAAATTCGGCTCAAGCCTTGATTTATTTCTAAAAAATTCCGTCAGCTAAAGCCGTCGGCAATTCACCAAGACTTAATCGATTATCTTTATAAAGGATTAAATTTTATGCCGACGGCTGAGATCAAAGAAAACATACCGGCGTCGGCGGCGGCGGTTTTCGCGCTTGTGCACGATTATCAAAGACGCCTCGAATGGGACACGCTTTTGCGTGAGGCTTATCTCGAACCGGAATTTTCGGAAGCGCGGCGGGGCGCAATTTCGGTTTGTCGCGGCAAATTCCTGCTCGGCGGTTTTGCTCTCAGAACGCAGTATGTTTCTTTTGAAAAAGGAAAGCTCGCGGCGGTCAAATTGCTCGATGAGCCGCCTTTTTTCGAGACTTTCGCGGCGAGTATCCGTCATTTTGAGATCGACGCCGAAACTTCGGAGATAATTTATAAAGTCAATTTCACCGCTAAACCGCGCTTTTTGCGTCCGCTTCTTCATCCGCTGATGCGCGCCGTTTTTGTTTGGGAAACCCGCAAACGTCTGAAAGCATTGAAAGTTTTTTTCAAATCATCATCCGGGTAGCCAAGAATTCTCTTGCCATAATTTACAAAAATAGGCATAATTACTACTGTTTTTGCTCTCAGAGTATCTCGGTTGATGCGTCCGTTCTTGTTAAGCAAAGCGACAGTTTAGGTTCGGTTAGAGAGTTTGGTTAGGGCAGTTCTTGAAGCAGTCGAGGAGTTTTTTGACGAGCCGGGCGTGTCGCATTTGGTAGCACATTTGTCTTTCCGTAAATTGCTCGGTCTTTCGCTTCTTTTCAAACAAAAAATTAGAGGTTAAATGGGTACAAAACTATACGTCGGAAACTTGTCGTTTCGGGTTTCGAGCGACGATTTACACGAATACTTTTCGAGCGCCGGTTCGGTCGAATCAGCGAACGTTGTGCAAGACCGGGAAACCGGTCGTTCACGCGGTTTCGGATTTGTCGAAATGAGCACCGAAGATGACGCAAACAACGCCATCGCACAATTTAACGGACAGGAGTTTGACGGTCGCAACATGGTCGTCAACGAAGCCCGCCCACGTGAAAACGGCGGCGGCGGCGGTGGTCGCGGCAGTTATGGCGGCGGTCGCGGCGGAAGTCGCGGCGGCGGCGGCGGCGGTCGCGGCGATTACGGCGGAAGAGATTCCCGCTGGTAAAAAGCAATTACAAAAGAGAAAGAGCGAAAATGTAAAATTGAAATTTTTCAATCTGCATTTTCGCTCTTTCTCTTTTTTTAGCGATTAAATTCAATACTTTTTTAAGTATCCGGATATTTTTCTCTGTGTCTTTGCGCCTTTGCGCCTTTGCGGGAATTACACTTGTGAAAGTTTATTTCCCGCAAAGGCGCAAAGGCGCAAAGTTTGAAATCCGACAATATAAAAAAACAGGGTTCAATCAATTCGACCGCTAAAATTCACGAGATTAAGCACAATTTCATCGATCATGGCTTGCCGCAGGCTTTGCCGGCTGACGCCGTTGACCAAAATCGAGAAAACCAATTTTTCGCCCGCCGCCGTCGTCAGATAACCCGACAGCGCGGAAACCTGATCGATCGTTCCGGTTTTGCCGCGAACATTTCCGGCGGCTTTGGTGCCTTTGAAACGATTCTGCAACGTTCCGTCAACCCCGGCGATGGTCAGCGCATTGAGCCAGGCTTCGGAATTTTTACTCTCTTTCGCCATAAATGAATATACCTGCACGAGTGCTGAGGGCGTGACGAGATTATGGCGCGAAAGTCCGCTTCCGTCGTATTGAATAATACCGTCGGGCGCAACACCGATTTCATTCAAAAAATTTTTGACGACAAATAAACCTTTTTCCGCGCTTGTCGCTTTCGGATTGAGAAAAGGATTTTGGTCAGTTGCCCCGGCATTTGTCATTGTCGCGCTTCTGCCTTCCTGTCCGAGCGTCCAAAGAATCGTTTCGGTGTATAGATTCTGGCTCGGTTTCATTGTTTTGGCGGCAATGACGCTGAAGGGCGGAGATTCAAGCGCGGCAATTTGCACCGGCGGCAAGATTGAACTGACGGCTAAAGCCGCTTTATCATTGGCGTTGATCACACGCGGCTGACCGGTGATGACCACGCCTTTTTGTTCAAGCCGTTGTTTCAGTAGGGTGACAAATAATTCCGACGGATGCGAAACCGTCAGGTAATCGGTAAATCCGCGATCGCCTGCCGGCAACGTTCCGCTGATTTCCAGAACATTTTGGTCGAGGTCTTTTTTGACCGTCAGATCGCGTTTGACGCCCGAAGCTGTCGTTTTGCAAGTGTTGACAATGCGCATCAAGGGATTGAACGGCAACAGATTGACAATACACGGCGCACCGACCGAACCCGGTTTGACGCTCAGATCGAGCGCGTTGTCATTGAGCGGCAAAGCCGAAATTTCCGCGCCGTAATACCATTGCAGAT
>CADEFG010000821.1 GCA_902826505.1 uncultured Acidobacteriota bacterium | reverse complement strand
CCGGTCAAATTTCTTGAATTTTCAAAGGATAAAATTGACGATGTGCGCGAGGTTTCAAATATCCTAAAACGGATTATTTCAAATGTCTTAGGCAAAGACACTATCGGCGAAAAGATCTTAATTACCAACAATTAACCGAAATGAAAAAGTTTAGCTGGTTAATTTCCAAATATTTACTCCAAAATATCCTGCCTTACTTTATTTTTACGTGGCTATTGTTGAGCGTCATACTATTCGTTCAGCAGGCAAGCCGCTTTTCAGAGATTTTTTTCAGCATCAACATTCCCAAGAGTTTGGTTTGGCAGCTGGCAATCGCGCTGATTCCGAATGTGATCGCTTTTACCTCTCCGATGGCGATTTTAATCGGCGTCATCATCGGTTTATCAAAAATGCAGGGCGACAGCGAATTGATCGCGATTAGAGCCTCGGGAGTTGGAAATTTGCAAATCGCCCTACCGGTTTTGCTACTTGGTCTCGGGCTTTCGGGTTTTGCTTTCTTTATAAATTTAAAGGGCGTGCCGCTCGCATCGAATATTATCCGCAACGTCGCTTTACAAACTGCTTTTTATAAAATGGAATCGCCGATCGAACCCGGCGTTTTCAATACGGAGATCGGCGATTATACGATTTATGTCAAAACTGGCGATCTGACCGCCGGGAACTGGAATAAAATCTTTATTTACAATGAAGATAAGAAGAACAACCAAGCGCGTCTGATAACGGCGGAAAGTGGTAAAATTGATTCGACCATTGAAGGAAATAAAGAGTTTGCCGAATTAGTACTGCAAAATGCCGTGACGACCACTTTACCGTTGAATTCCGCAACAGAGTTGAAAGGGAAGGCTTCCTCCGAGAATATCGGTGAACTGAGACTTTCGATCAAAACAAAACGTGACGATATCGTCAAAAAATTAACCCAAAATCAGGAAACACCGGAAGAACTCGGTTTGGGCGACCTTGCCAAACTAGCAAATTCAACTGATGGAAAAGAAAGGATTGAAGCCCGGATTCTCTGGCAAAGAAGAGTTATCCTATCAATTACGCCCTTAATTTTCGCGCTTTTGGGGACGACTCTGGTTCTCAGATTCAATCGCGGCGGGAGAGGTTTTGGAATATTTTTGGCTTTGGTCAGTCTGATTGCTTATTACCTTTTCACACTTTTGGGGGAACAGTTTGCCCGGACGGAAAAGATCAATGTTTTTCTGGCAGGATTTCTTCCAATCATCATGAGCATTTTGGCGATCGGCTGGTTTTCGCTTTCCGATCGGCTTTTTCGGCGAAACTTTCTTTCCAATGTCAAAAATATTGTTGAAAAAGGAATCAAAAGCGATCGTAAATCAATCTCAAAAAGCAATTTTTACATAGATTTAACGACGGGAATCCGCGATTTTGATATTATTCTCAATCTTTTCAAATATTTTTTGATAACCCTGGCGTTTTTATCCTCGGTTTACCTGATCTTTACGACCTTTGAGCTTTGGAAATTCGCCGGTTCGACACCGAACGGACTTTCGCTTTTATTTAAATATCTTTTTTATCTGGTTCCTTTTATATATTTGCAGCTTGCCCCGTCAGCCGTCATGATCGCGACATTGGCTACCTTTGTCATCAAATCGAGACAAAATGAAATTGTCACCTGGACGGCAGCCGGACAGAGTGTATACCGTTTGCTTTTTCCGTGTTTTGCGATGATGATCCTGATCGGAATTGTAAACTGGGGTGTTCAGGAATACATCGCCCCGAAAACGAATCAAAAGCAGGACAGTCTACGGACGCAAATTCGCAACAAGGGAAATTTATCAAAAAAGGAAGGCAAATACTGGGTCGCCAATCAAAATCGAATCTATTCTTTCGATAAGGTTGAAAAAGAGTCGGGTTCAAATCAGAAGGTTGAAAACCTAACGGTTTACGAATTTACGACCGACAATCAAAGGCTCTCGACAGTTTACAAAACACCGTCGGCTGATTGGCAATCCAATAAGATCGAGCTGGGACAAACCGAAAAGATGGTTTTGAGAAATCAAACCATTGAAACAAAAAGTTTACCGAATCTGGAATTAGCGGAAACCGAGAATCCTTTCAATAATTTGAATCAGCGACCAAATCATTTAACGGCAGCTGAAACAAAGCTCCAATTGAGGGAAGCCGAATCGGAATCGGAAGCCGGAAATCTGGAAGTCGCTTTACAAAAGAAATATTCGACACCTTTTCTACCATTCATCATAACTCTTTTCACGGCACCGTTTGCGCTGTCTTTAAATCGGAAGGGAAAAGTCGTCACGGTCGGTTATGCGGTTGGACTTTGGCTTATATTTACGGGAATTTCGAGCGGATTCGAACAAGCCGGTCTAAGCGGGAACATTTCCCCGAAATTTGCTGTTTGGATGCCTTTGTTTCTTTTTTCGACGATTGGCGTCTATCTGTTTTCGAGAGTCAAAACATAAAAAAATGCG
>CADEFG010000820.1 GCA_902826505.1 uncultured Acidobacteriota bacterium | reverse complement strand
AATTCTGACTTTTGCATATTCGGCGTTTGCCCAGCCGCTGCGTCCCGGAATGGAATGGTTTCGCCGCGCCGATGCGAATAAAAACGACAGCATCGAGGCGGAAGAATACAAGTTGGCGACCGATGAGATCTTCAAAAAAATCGATCGAAACACCGACGGCGTGATCGATGAAGCCGAACGCCCGCGCCAGCCTTTGCCGCCGCCGGGACAAGCTGACCGCCGTCCGCTGCGTGACGATCAACCGCCGCCGATCCCGTTTTTCGTGATGGAAAGTATCAAAGAGCCGGGCAGTGTGACGCGCGCCGAATTTGATGAGCGCACCGCTGAACAGTTCAAATTGATGGACAAAAACGGCGACGGTACGATCAGTCGCGAAGAAGGGCGCAACAGATTTAGAGAAGTTGACGAGCGCGTTCAAAAAGAACGAAAGCCGCAAGGTTTTCAGCCGCTCGATTCGCCGACTGCCAAATTTATCGGCGCGGAAATGAGGTTCGGCGATAAATTAGTCGCGGGCGCACCGTTTTCGGCGGAAATTCTGATTGAAAACACACGCCGTCTGTTTGATGGCTCGACCGTTACAAACCAGAGCAAAGGCGCGGTTTATCGCGACCGCGAAGGCAGAACGCGGCGCGAACAACCGCTCGAAGCGATCGGCGGTTTCAGCGTCGTCGGCGACAACGGTTCGCCGCAAAAGTTGGTTTTTATCAACGATTTTGTCGGCAAGACGCATTATTTTCTCGATCTCAACCGCAAGATTGCCCGTAAAAATCAACTGCCCGACAATCGTCCGCCGCTGCCCGAAACGGAATCAAAAGACGGCAAGACCGAATCTTTGGGGACAAAGATTCTCGAAGGCGTGGCGGTCGAAGGAACGCGGACGACGATTGAAATTCCGGTCGGGCAGATCGGCAACGACAAACCGATTCAGGTCGTCACGGAAAAATGGTTTTCGAACGATTTACAGGTCATCGTCATGTCGCGCCACGTTGACCCGCTTTCGGGCGAACATATCTTTCGGCTCGTCAATATCAAGAAAGGCGAACCGGCTGCCGATTTGTTTATTGTGCCGAATGGTTTTAAGATTGAAAATCCGCCGCGTCCCGACGGCAAGCGAAACGAATAATCCAAGGTCAGAGACAAAAAGCAAAAGGTCAAAAGTTTTGTCTAAAAAAGTTATAGTTTTCAGGTCTTTAACAGTTTTTCAGGTGTTTTGAGTTCCGAATTCGGTTTGCTGTTTTCTCAAGTTTCAGCTATGTCTGAAAGCGGAACTCAAAACTTATAAAAGCCGCCGCGTAGTGAAAAAATTAGCCGAATGATTGATGAAACAATAAAAATCAATCCAGTCCGTAACGTGAATCTGTCCGCTGCCAAACTAAGCGAGCCGTCGGAGCTGACCGACGATGAACTTGTGAAACTTGTTTTGGCGGGCGACGAAACGGCTTTTGCCTGTGTTTTTGAACGTTACCGAAAACTCGTCGTGCATCTCGTGAGCCGCTTTTTTCGCCAGCGTCAGGAGATCGAAGATATTGTCCAGCAGGCGTTTACGAAGATCTATTTGTCGCTCAAGGATTTTCGCGGCGGACACGATAAATCGTTTTCGGCGTGGCTGACGCGTTTGACGGTCAACGCCTGCTACGACGAGTTGCGAAAACACGGACGGCGTTCGGAAAATCTTTTCAGCGAATTTACCGACGAAGAACGCGCGTGTTTTGAGCAAATCGCAAACGATAGTGCGCCGAACGCGGAAAAATCTTTGGTGACAAAGGATTTAGCCGAAAAGGTTCTGGCGCGGCTCGATGCCAAAGAGCGGCTCGCGCTGACGCTTTTGCACGGTGAAGATTTTTCGGTCGCGGAGGTCGCAAATATCGTCGGCTGGTCGGAAAGCAATGTCAAAACCAGACTTTTTCGGTGCCGCAATAATTTGCGAAATATTTTCAGACATCTTTTCAGTTAAAAAATTAGTAGAAATCTATGTACAGAATAAAATTACTCGTCGTTTTTATCTTCGCGCTTGCTTTTGTCGCGTTCAAATTTTCAGCCGTTTCACCGACCGTCAGCGGTCAAACCTCGCTTTTGGCGCCGACCGGCGTGGCGGCAACGGACGGGATTTATTCAACGAAAGTCGGTTTGCGATGGGACACGATGCGCGGCGCGACCCTGTATCGCATCTTTCGCAACACGACCGATAACCCGGCAACCGCGACCGCTTTGGGAACGACGCAGGCAAATACTTTTTTCGACCAAACCGCGCCGCAGGGACAAACATTTTTCTACTGGGTTCGCTCTGAAAACGGAACCGCGACCAGCAGTTTTAGCCAATCTGAACAAGGCACACGCGCCAACGGTGCGCTTGGCGGCGGTCTTCAGCCGCTGCAACCGCCGGATGCGCCGCCGGGAAATCCGATCACCGCGACGAAAGCCTGGCTCGGAAAAGCCCTTTTTTGGGACGAACAGCTT
>CADEFG010000819.1 GCA_902826505.1 uncultured Acidobacteriota bacterium | reverse complement strand
GACCGGATCTCGCCCGCGTCGGCGGAAAATATAACACGCAATGGCACAAAGCCCATTTCCGCAATCCGGCTGATCTGGTTCCGGGTTCGATCATGCCGCCGTTTCCGTGGATTGCCGACAATCCCCAGGAATTCGATGCGCTGGTCGCTTATATGCAAACGCTCGGTCGCTCGAAAAACTGGCGACCGGATAATGATTACGAAAAATAGTGAGCCGTGAGCGGTGAGTCATGAGCCGTTTGGTTTGAAACTGCTGACCGCTGACCGCTGATAACTTATTGACTTATGATCGACTACACATATCCGAGCGTCTATTTTGCCTATTTTTTCTTTTTCATCGTTGCCAGCGGCGCGCTGTATTTTTTCCTGCGCACCTACAAGGACGGCTACTGGGGAAAAGATGCGGAAGATGTCAAATATAAAATGCTCGAAGACGACGAAAACGGAGGCGACTATGGACGAGAACAAAGAAAATGATGAAATCAAAGAATACGCGGGCGGCTGGATGACCGAACGCAAAGGGACGGATGCCCCGATATTTCTTAAGGTTGCGTTTACAGTTATTGTTTTAAGCTGTACGACTTATCTGATTGTTTATATGAACGGTGAAACCTCTCATGCCGATCGCGGCGTGCTGGTTCAGGCTTTTAACAAGATCACCGGAACGGCAGACGGGTTTATGTATTTCGTGGCAGGTTTGATCCTGCTCTACGCAATAATCTTGATTACGTTCGTGTTCAAAAAATTCCGTGATTAAAAAGGTGTGAGATGACCGAAGAAACTCTAAAATTTGAAGTTGCCGACCAAAAAGACGCGGATTATTGGATGAAAATGGTCAAGTGTCAGGATGCTTGTCCGGTGCACACCAATGCCTGCGGTTACGTCACGGCAATCGCCGAAGGACGCGATCTCGACGCATATAAAATTGCGCGGGCAACCAATCCATTTGCTTCGATCTGCGGACGCGTCTGCGGCGCGCCGTGCGAAGCAAATTGCCGGCGCGGATCGCTTGACACGCCGATCACGATCCGCGCCTTGAAACGTTTTGTCAACGAAAAATACGGACCCGAATCGGGCGATTATACTTATTACAAAGAAGGCTGCAACACGAAAATGCTGCCGCCCGAACGCGGCGACGGCGAACGCATTGCTGTGATCGGAGCCGGGGTTGCCGGTTTAACGGTCGCGCATGATCTGGTCCAACTCGGTTATCAAGTGACGGTTTTTGAAGCATATTCCGAACCGGGCGGAATGTTGACGGCGGGCGTGCCCATCTATCGTCTGCCGAGAGAACTCGTCCGAGCCGAAATCGATGCAATTCTTTCGATGGGAGTCGAATTGAAATGCAATATGCGGCTCGGACGAGATTTCACGATCGCGAGTCTTCGAAAAGACGGTTACAAAGCGATCTTTCTCGGCATCGGTCTGCAAAAAGGGCGCAAAATACCGCTCGAAGGCGCAGAGTTGCCGCAGGTTTTTGACGGGCTTGATTTTCTGAGGGCGTTTAACGAAGGAAAACCGATGGAGATCGGACGGCGCATTGTCGTGATCGGCGGCGGCAACGTCGCCTACGACGTCGCGCGTTCGGCGGTTCGCCCGCTCAAAGTTCCGATGGCGGATGCCGAATCGGATATGGAGCGCAGCGAGCGGATCGCTTACGACGTCGCGCGTTCGGCGCTTCGGTTGAGCGGCGACAAGGAAGTACATATTGTTTGTTTGGAAAAACGTTCCGAAATGCCAGCCGATGAAATCGAGATCGATGAAGGCGAAGAGGAAGGAATCAAACTGCACGCGGGCTGCGGACCGCGCGTGATTTTGAACGAAGAAGGATATGTGACCGGCTTGCGAACGGTCAAATGCCTTTCGGTTTTTGACGCCAACGGAAAATTCAGCCCGGTTTTTGACGAAGAAGCGGTTGAAGATATTGCCGCCGACACGATCATGTTCGCGATCGGTCAACAATCGGATCTGACTTTTTTGAATCCTGACGACGGGATCGAAGTCGAAAACGGTCTGATCAAAGTTGACCCCGAAACTTATCAAACCAGCGCGCCTGATGTTTTTGCGTGCGGCGACGTTGCGCATGGACCGCGGCTTTTTATCCACGCGATCGCTTCGGCACAGATCGCTGCCCGGACAATGCACGATTATTTGCGCGAAACGCGAACCGATGTCGTCGTTAAAAAGCGCTGGTTACCCGCAAATTACACGATGTTCGAAGGCTGGGATCAGATGAAACGCAAGCTTCCGCCCGCGCTCGACAGCGAAATCCGCGCCAGCTCGAACGAAATCGTTGAAATAAATTACAGTGAACCGGAGGCGCGAAAACAAGCCGGACGATGTTTGCGCTGCAACGTCAATACGATCTTCGATACCTCGATTTGTATTGCCTGCAATGGTTGCGTCGATGTTTGTCCCGAGAATCTGATCAAACTCGTCGGTCTCAATCAGGTGCGATCAGATA
>CADEFG010000818.1 GCA_902826505.1 uncultured Acidobacteriota bacterium | reverse complement strand
CCGTATTCTTTTCAACCGCTGCCCAAACGCGTTGGTGTGAAAAGAAAAACACTGCCACTAATGTTAAAAACAAAAGTGTAAATCCGACATAAACGACATTTGCTCCCGGATCGCGTTGGATCGAAAGAATGTGTTGGTCGGCAACCTTTTCAAAATCCGTTAATTGATAGGTGTAGCCCGCAATCGGTTTTTTGGCGATCGGAATATCCGCCATTTTCTCGCCGAAAGCGTAAGCCGTCTGCGCCGAACCGGCAGGCGGTGTGACCTGTAAAACTGCCGCCGGATTCGGATAATTACTGGTGTCTTCGTTCGGATCTTCCTTGCTCATACTGAAGTTCCCGCGAAAATCCACGAATCTGATCTGCGTGCCGTCGGTGAGCGTCGTCGTGCCGCCGCGCGGAATCGTAATGTCCTGAACGCTTGCCCCGTCGGCGGATTTGAGCCGGACGCTGATGTTGCGGGCGCGTCCGACCGCGACAAAGCTCGCCTGAAAGAAACGATAACCGCGATAATCGAACGGGCGGTTCATCTGCACCGTTGCTTCGGTCGTGCCGGTTTCGTCTTTGATCTGTATTTTCGTGAGCCAGTCGATCGTGTTCATCGCCGAGATCGATTCGTCGTTTTTGATCAATTTCTGCTGAATGTCGGTGCAGATAATTTCAAACGGCAGACGTTTTGTGACCTGATTCAGTTGATCGAGCTCGGCGACCATATCATAAATTTCGTTTGAGGTTTGTCCCGGCTGCAAAGCCATCTGTCCCGTATTTCCGAGTTGCCCCGTCATAAATCCGCCGATAAAGATCGTCAATAAACCGACGTGCACCGCGAGATACGCGAAACGATTCCAGACGCCCGCCTCGGCAAAAACGAAAATCCGGTTATTTTTTTCGCTGACAACGGTTTTTCGCCACGGCGATTTTTTAAATTTTTCGGCGATTTTAGCGGCGATTTCTTCTTTGCTCGCGCCTTCGACCGTGAAAGATTCCGTTTGATTCTGGTCTTTTAACCAGCGCACCGGCGGAGTCAGAACAGGTTTTGAAACAGACATCCGGGTTTTTGGGAAACGGTCGATCGAAGCCAGAATAATATTGAGCGAAAGCACGGCTAACAGCGCGTTGAAATACCACGAATGATAAATATCGAATAACCCGAGCGAACCGTAAACAAGCTTTTGCGCCGGTTTTAATTCGGCATAATAACGCTCAAAACCATCAACATTCTGCTGCATGATGATCATTCCGAGAAAGCACGCCAGTCCGAGCAGGATCAACAATATAACACCGAAACGTACCGAACAAAACGTTTTCAAAAAGCGCGCGAAGATCGACATGCCCGACTTTTCCTTGACAGGCGTATTAACGATTATTTCAGTTCCGGTTTCTTCTAATGTGGACATAATTTTTTAGATTTCTGAAGTTTGGAAACTTCGCTCTTACAAAGTTGCCGTCGTATTTCGCAAGAACTATGCCGTCTGTTTTACAATCGAAAAAATATACCTAATTGCTGAAAAGGCAACGCTTAGCGAAATGCCGTGATTTTCGCCGCGTCAATTTCTCAATTCGAACTGTGGATTTTTTCACAGTAAAATTATCAGATATTCGCGGTTTATGCTGTGATGCGCATCACAGCATTAGGAACAATAGTTGCATAGATTGATAATGAGATATTTGTGAACTTTTTGGATAAAACCTTTCGATGACAAAACTTCAATCAACACGAATTAATAAAATCCGCACATTTTTTCTGGTCGGATTGCTTTTACTTTTTTCGTGCGGGATTTTTTATTCGCGGTTTGCGCCGAAAAATTTCACGGCAAGTGCGCAAACCGCCGCGACACCGCCATCAAAAGTCAAAAAACGAACAAAAGTTAAGCAGGAAACAAAAGTTAAAGAACAACCGAGCCCGGCAAAATATTCCGAGTTTCCGCATAATAAACACCAGCAGGCGTGCAATTCGTGTCATAAATTTCCGTCGGCAAACTGGGAAAGCGTCAGAAAAACCGATGCCTTTCCCGATGTGACGGATTATCCGCGGCACGAATCCTGTTTGAGTTGTCACCGCGAGCAGTTTTTCAAAGGTGACAAACCGGCGATCTGTTCGATCTGTCATACAAACCCGTCGCCGAACGACAACTCGCGGCATCCGTTTCCGAATCCGCGCGAGCTTTTCGACCAGTCGCCGAAAGGCATGACCGCCGTTTCGGATTTTCAGATCTCCTTTCCGCACGACAAACATATTGAGATCGTCAGCGAATTTAAACCCGAAAAAATGCTCAAGGGAACGCTGTTTGTAAATGCGCGGATGAAACGCGAGGGCGGCGAAGAAAGCTGCGCGGTTTGTCATCAAAATTACAAACCGCAGGGCGAATCGGACGATGAGTTTGTAACAAAACCGCCCGAAAAATTGGGCGACCGGTTTTGGCTCAAAAGAGGAACCTTTAAAACTGCGCCCATCGGACACACGACGTG
>CADEFG010000817.1 GCA_902826505.1 uncultured Acidobacteriota bacterium | reverse complement strand
GCCGAAACCGAAGGAGCACCGAAAAAATCAAGCGGCAAAAAGAAAGCGGAAGACGCCGCCGAAGCGGAAGAACCCTCAATTATCGAGTCGGTCGCGGAAGCCGTTGCCGGCGCGGTTGAAACCGTTGCCGAAACTGTCAGCGAGGCGGTTTCGAGCGTGGTTGCCGCCGTCACGGGTTCTTCAAACGAACCGGTTGAAAAGCACAGCAAACGGGCGGAAAAGATCGGTATTGTCGCATCGGACAAAATGACGAACACCGTCACGGTGCGCGTTGACCGGCTCGTCAAACATCCGATCTACCGCAAATACGTCAAACGCCGCAAGAAATTTATGGCGCACGACGAAACCGGGGCGGCTATCGGCGACAAGGTTCGGATCATCGAAACCAGACCGCTTTCAGCGCGTAAACGCTGGCGTGTAGTTGAAATTATTCAAAAAGCTGAAAAATAGTGAATAGTCAATCGTAAATCGTAAATAGAAAAAAACGATTTACGAATAACGATTAACGATTTACGAGGAAAAGTTATGATTCAAATGCAGACCTCTTTAACGGTCGCAGATAATTCAGGTGCCAAACGCGTGGTCATGATTATGCCGATCGGCGGTTCGACGGGCAAAATTGCGCGTCTCGGCGATAAGATCAAGGTGACCGTCAAGGAAGCATCGCCCGACGGAACAGCCAAAAAAGGCAAGGTTTACAGCGCGGTGATCGTCCGAACGCGAAAGGAAGTGCGCCGCAAAGACGGCAGTTACATTCGTTTTGACGAAAACGCGGCGGTTTTGATTAAAGACGACGGTTCGCCGATCGGGACGCGTGTTTTTGGTCCGGTCGCCCGCGAATTGCGCGAGAAAAACTTTATGAAGATCGTGAGCCTCGCGCCGGAGGTGATTTAAGAGAATGAAAACGGTAAAAAAAGGAACAATCAGAAGTAAGATCAAACGCGGCGATCAGGTTGTGTTTATCGCCGGACGCGAATTTAACCGCTACGACAGCGCGGGCAAACGCCAGCCGCTGCGCGGTAAAGTGATCGCGGTCGATCCGATCAACGGAAAAGTCAAGGTCGAAGGCGCGATGATCATGAAACGCCACCGCAAAGCCGTTCCGCAGATGAACGTCGAGGGCGGCATCATCGAACAGGAAGCGTGGGTAAATGTTTCAAACGTCGCCCTGATCGACCCTGAAACGGGCAAACCGACGCGCGTCAAATACGAAGTCAAAGACGGTAAAAAATCGCGCATCGCGAAAAGCGGAAAAGCTATTGCCGAACCGCAATGGGTCAGAAAAGCGAAGGCGGAAGCAACCGACGAACAGTAAAATTTTTGAGGTTTGGTAACGCCGTCATGGGCGGGTCCCAAATAAAATAAAAAAAATGGCAAGATTAAAAGAAAAATACAGAAACGAGATTGCTCCGGCAATCGGCAAGGAATTCGGGATCGTCAATCCGATGGCGATTCCGAAGATCGAAAAGATTGTCGTCAATATGGGCATCGGTGAAGCGATCGCCAATTCCAAAATTCTCGATACGGCAGTCGAAGAATTAAAATCGGTGACCGGACAAAAACCCGTCATCACGAAAGCGAAAAAATCGATCGCCGCCTTCAAGCTTCGACAGGGAATGCCGATCGGCACGATGGTCACCCTGCGCGGCGACCGGATGTATGAATTTCTCGACCGTTTGATCTCGGTCGCGCTGCCGCGCGTGCGCGATTTTCGCGGAATTTCCGGCAAGGCGTTCGACGGGCGCGGCAATTACACGCTCGGTATTCGCGAGCAGCTAATTTTCCCGGAAATCGATTTTAACAAGGTTGATAAGACGCGCGGAATGAATATTTCGATCGTCACCACGGCAAAGACTGACGAACAGGCACGTTCGCTTTTGAAAGCGCTCGGAATGCCGTTTCGTCAATAGATTTTAGAGAGATAACAATGGCAAAAATCAGTAAGGTTGTAAGAAACAACAAACGCAAAAAGATCGTCGCGAATTTCGCGGAACGCCGGTTGGCATTGAAAAAGATCATCAATAATCCTGGTTCGTCGATTGAGCAGGTTGATGAAGCCGTCGTCAAATTGCAAAAACTGCCGCGCAACGCGAGTCCGATCCGGGTTCGCAACCGTTGTTCGCAAACCGGTCGGACACGCGGATTCCTGCGCAAATTCGGAATGTCGCGGATTGCTTTGCGCGAATTGGCACTCGAAGGACAAATTCCGGGTGTGACGAAATCAAGTTGGTAATTTTTTATCGAATGCGGCAGGCGGAAAAACAGATTCCGAACCGCCGTAATTATTAAACGGAGTTTATAAGAATGACAGATCCGATAGCCGATATGCTTACGCGAATTCGCAACGCAATTGCCGCGAATCACAGCCGCGTAGATATTCCGGGTTCAAAATTAAAATTGGAAATTGCGCGTATTTTGAAAGAAGAAGGTTATATCAATAACTTTGTCACCAAAGGTGAAGGCGTCAAATA
>CADEFG010000816.1 GCA_902826505.1 uncultured Acidobacteriota bacterium | reverse complement strand
AACCAGACGGTTATAAAAATCCAAGCCTTTCGGATTCGGTTTGCCCGTGCCCTCGGGGAAAACGCGCGACCAGGAGATCGAAAACCGGTAAGTTTTCACGCCGAGCGATTTCATCAATTGAACGTCTTCCTTGAAGCGGTGATAATGATCGGTCGAAACATCGCCCGTCGCGCCGTCAACCGTTTTGCCCGGTGTTTTTGAAAAAGTGTCCCAGATCGACGGCGTTCGACCGTCTTCATTGAACGCGCCTTCGACCTGATACGAAGCCGTCGCGCTGCCCCACAAAAAACCTTTGGGAAACTTTCCCGCGCCGTTTTGTTGTTTTATTTCAGCCGGTTGATTGTCGATCTGCTCCGCCCCGAGTGCCGGAATTGTTGATGCGCCAAGCGCCGCGGTCCCGATGATTTTGGCAAAATCACGCCGTGAAACCTTCATAGATTTTCTCCTTTTTAACTTTTGATTTTAATAGACCGCAAATAGATTCTCGTTGATAAAATGTGATTTGTAAAGACTTACTGGAAATATTCTCGGTGAAAATTAAAATTTTCGCAGTTCAATTGTTAATTGATTTGTTCTGAAAACTATTGGTCAGCCATTGTGTTAAAGTAATATTTTTGTAGAATAATTTTTCCCACAATAATTTAATTTACACAATTTTTATGCACTATCACTTAATCGGAATTTGCGGGACGGCGATGGCTTCGCTCGCGGGAATGCTGCAGGCGCGCGGGCATAAAGTTACAGGCTCTGACCAGAATGTTTATCCGCCGATGTCAACACAATTAGAGGAATTGGGCATCGAGATTTTAACTGGCTATAAGGCAGAAAATACGGACATCGGCGCCGATTGCACGGTTGTCGGGAATGCGATTTCGCGCGGGAATGCCGAGCTTGAAGAAGTTCTCAACCGCAAACTTCTTTATCGTTCGCAAGCCGAGATCGTCAAGGAAGAATTTATTCGCGGTCGGCGCTCGCTCGTCGTCGCGGGAACACACGGCAAGACGACGACGACGAGCATTGCGACGTGGGTTGCAGAAACTGGCGGACTTGATCCCAGTTTCCTGGTCGGCGGCATCGTCCAGAATTTCGGCGCGTCGTTTCGCGTTTCGGACAGCAACTATTTCGTTATCGAAGGCGACGAATACGACACGGCTTATTTTGATAAAAAGCCGAAGTTTATGCATTATTTGCCCGAAATCGCGATCGTCAACAACATCGAATTCGACCACGCCGATATTTACCGCGATCTTTGGGAGATCAAATATCAATTCTCGCGATTAATGAACCTCGTACCGTCGAACGGGCGCTTGATCGTCGGGATCGACAGCCCGGTCGTCCGCGAAGTTTTGGACGAAATGCAGGGCAAACTTTTTACGAATATCGAAACTTTCGGCACCTCGGACGATGCTAAATGGCAGGCGCGTTATATTGATTTCTCGGGTGACGTAACGCGGTTTACGGTTTTTAAGGACGGACACAGCTGGAGCGAATTCGAAACGAATCTGATCGGCGAATTCAATGTTCGCAACTGTCTAGCGGTAATTATCGCGGCGGACGCGTGGGGAATTTCAAAAGAGAAAATTCAGGAAGCGTTTCGCACTTTTAAATCTGTCAAACGGCGCGTCGAGATTCGCGGCGTCGAACGCGGCGTGACGGTAATCGATGATTTTGCGCATCATCCGACCGCCGTCGAAGAAACTTTAAAGGCGCTTCGGACAAAATATCACGATAAAAGATTGATCGCCGTGTTTGAGCCGCGGTCGTGGTCGTCGCGGCTCGCGGTTTTTCAAGAGCCTTACCGCAAAGCCTTTAATTACGCGGATTATGTCGTGATCGCCGGTGTTTACAACACTTCGAAAGCCTCGGAACTCGGCAAGGTTCTTGACGTTGCCGAGCTCGTCGAAGACATCAAGCGGCAAGGCAAACCGGCGCTTGCCTTTCCCGACGCCGACGCGATCGTTGAACATCTCGCGCCGGAACTCACGGACGGCGATGTCGTCGCAATCATGTCGAACGGCGGTTTCGGCGGGATTCACGAAAAGATTTTGAATATTCTGCGGGAAGATTGATGAGAAAAGCCGATTTTGAAAAATTAGCTAACGAATTTATTACGACCGAAGAAATAAAGCTCAATCCGGCTTGCACAGAAGCAGATTTGGGTCGAATATTAACGGACTTAAAAATCGAGATTCCGTCCGAATTAACCGAACTTCTTCAGGATTTCAATGGTTTAGTTGTTTATCATACGCTGTCGATTTGGTCGATCGAAGATATCGTTGAAACCAACTCCGAATACTGGCAGGAAGATTTTTTATCCGACCTCTATATGCCGTTCAGATCGCTGTTCTTTTTTGCTGACGCGGGCAACGGAGACTTATTCGCTTACAGAATTTTGGACGGTCAAATTCCCTACAATGATATTTTCGCCTGGAATCACGAAAATGACAGCCGCATTTGGGTCGCTTCAAATTTGC
>CADEFG010000815.1 GCA_902826505.1 uncultured Acidobacteriota bacterium | reverse complement strand
TCACGCCGAGCGCGACGACCACCAAAAGCGCGACCAGATCAGCGGGCAATTTTTCCGTCAGAAATAATATAAAAGCGATTATCAGGATGGAAAAAGTAATTATTAATTGGGTGTCCATTACTTTTATTAAGTATAGTGCGCGGACAGGCGCGATTCAAAGAATGAACGTAAATAAACAAAAGTGAGCTTATTTCTCGACTTTTTCTTTCCGAAACGGTTTGACATAAACATCTTCCAAAATTACGGCGCTGTCGGTTAAAACCTTTTTGTTGATCTCGGCGTCTTTGTCCTTTAAAAAATTGCAAAGGTCTTCGGCATATTTCCAGCTATAACCGCCGCCTGCCAACACCGTTCGCGGGATCGGTCGCGTAGTGATTTCAACTTCGGTCAGAGTTTCGTTAATTTTTTTAAGATTGATCGTGATGATATGACCGAAAGTGTCCCATTTTAAAGGCGTTCTGAATTTGATGATGCCGTTTTCAGGGCTTTCTTCCTTAATTTTCGCCGGATTTATCGAGCGGACGGCTTCCATGCAAACCCCGAAGGCTTTGTTGTAATTGAGCAAAAGCGTGAGATTTCTTTTTTGTCTCACATTGTAAACTTCTTCACCATCTGTTCCCGTCAATTTTCGCGCCCGGGCATCGCCCCAGAGCAATGTCACAAAACCCGCCACTAATCCGGCGATCGTCCAAATAAGCAGTCCAATTGCCGAAATCTCGCCGTCAAAAAAAAGCCTCGGCAAGACATACGCCGCAATAAAGATAAGCGGTAAATAAATCCAACGGCTGATTTTCATAAAAATCCCCTAATCAAAAATATTCGCGACGTCTTTTAATTCCGACGTGATTCGCGTGCGCGGTAAAGAATTCAAGAAATCTCTGCCGTAGGATTTTGTGCGAAGTCTGGTATCGAGAAGCGCGATCACGCCTTTGTCGGTTTTACTTCGGATCAGTCTGCCGATTCCCTGTTTCAGGGTGATGACGGCTTGCGGAACCGAGTAATCGAAGAACGATTTGCCGCCCGATTCGTCGATAAAACGCGTGCGCGCCGCGACGATCGGGTCAGATGGAACGGCGAACGGCAATTTGTCGATGATAACGCAGGAAAGCTGTTCGCCGCGCACGTCAACGCCTTGCCAGAAACTCGAAGTCGCGAACAAAACGGCGTTTTGCGTCGTGCGGAAACGGTCGAGCAGTCCGGCTTTCGACATCGAACCCTGGACGAGACACGGAAAATTGACGCGCATCGAAACGAGTTCGTAAAGCGCGTTCATCGAAAAATTGCTCGTCGCTAAAACAAAAGCTCTGCCGTTCGTGATCTGCAAAAGTTTGATGATCTCGGCAGCCGCCATTTGCGTGTATTCGGGGGCGCGCGGGTCGGGCATCGCTTTCGGAATATAGATGATCGCCTGTTTTTCGTAGTTGAAAGCCGACGGCGCGAGCAGCGTTTCGGTTTTTTCTTCGGCTAATCCGAGCCGGTCTTTGATGAAATTGAATTTGCCGTTCGTCGAAAGCGTCGCGCTCGTTAAAACGACGGTTTCGGTTTTGTCGAAAAGTTTTTCCTGCAAAAGAGAAGAAACATCGATCGGCGAAGCGCGCAGAAAAATTCCGCGCCCGCGTTTTTCGAGCCAGTAAACATAGTTTTTCTCCGATTGCGTGCAGATAAAATCGAGATCGAAGCGCGTTTGGCGGACGCGTTTTAATAAACTTTCGGCTTCGGTCAGTTCTTCGGCGTGCACGTCAACCGCCGTTTCGAGCCGTTCGAGCGCGGAATCGAGCGCGAAATACGCTTCGCCGAGCGGCGTCGCTTCGACACTTCCCTGTTTGTTTTTTTGCGCGAACGCGTTCTGAACGAGCGGAAATCTGCCGTCCTGATTCCGCACCTGCGTAAAACGAATCCAGAATTGATCCGCCAAACCGATGATCTTCGCGGCGAGTTTGGTCAGATCGCGGGTTGCCGCCGCGTCGGTGATCGGCAAAGCGTCGGCGTCGCGGACGAGCTCGTCGATCTGAAAGCTCGAAACCTGAAAACCGAAATAATCGGCGGCGATGTCCTCGATCAGATGCGCTTCGTCAAAAATGACCGCGCCGTAATCAGGCAAAACCTTGCCGTATTGATTGCCGCGGACGTTCAGATCGGCGAAAAACAGATGATGATTGACGATCACGATGTCGGCTTCGTCGGCTCTTGCCCGCATTTTCGTGATAAAACACGCCTCGAAATCGGGACATTTTTGCCCGAGACAGGTTTCCGATTTGGCGTTGATGCGCGACCAGAACGAGATGTTTTCGGGCAGATCAACCAGCTCGGCGCGGTCGCCCGTTTCCGTTTCGCGCGACCAGTGACGCACTTCATCGAAATAATCCAGCTCGTCCAAACCTTCTAAGATCGGCTGATTTTCCGCCTTTTTGATCTTGTAGAGACACGCGTAATTCGAGCGCCCTTTCATATACGCGGCGGTGAATTTTTTCGGCATCAC
>CADEFG010000814.1 GCA_902826505.1 uncultured Acidobacteriota bacterium | reverse complement strand
TTTGTAGTTTGGCAGTTGGGTTTGTCACTGTGACCTGCTTTCGAATGGTTTTGTTTTTTTTGGTCTGAGCAAGGCTCGGCATGACAATCAAAACAAGCCCGAGAGCGCAGGCAATTGTTGATATTGCATGTTTGCCGACGAACTTTCGCGATCCAACCTGCGGGAATCCGCAGCTTCGGGTAAAACCTAATCTTTTCAGGGACGACATTGCCGCTTTGACGATAGCGCCGGCGTCTTTCCTTTTAGAATCAATGGTGCGATTTGCGATTTTCAGATACTTCATAATCTCTTCTCCTTATCGAAAAATATCTCGAACGCATCTTTCTCACATTGATGCGGCGACAATTCAAATAAAGCACAACAAAAATGGCGAAGAAATTGGACGAAGGTATTGGTCGATACCAAAGTATCGGTCGCATCGAGACACTTGATCGGCTTTCGACAATCGGAAATTGAAGGTTTGGAATGTCGATCGGGCAGGTTTCAGAGCCGGCGGCTCATTATTCGTCAATTTATTACAACCGCGCCGCGCTTCACGACGGTTTTCACACCGTCGGCGGCGGTAACCGCGAGCGTCGAACTTGCGTTTGTTCAATAGGAAAATTCGGGCAATCACGGCTCCTGACCGATACCAAAGTATCATGGACATTGCGCGTAAAGTGTTGCATCCTAATAGAATATTGGAGAAGCCGACCGTGAAAAAGGTCTCCAAACCTGCTCCGTTCTTTGTCACGCAGGCGGATTTCTTCTAAACAGCATTAGGCGAACAACGCGACAGACAAACGTTTGGACAAATTGCTGCGGGATCGCAGAAACCTGTTTTTCCCGAGCCATCCGAAAAACTTGTCCTGAAAGTCGCGGCGAATCAGCCATTGGGCGCGCTTCAAACGGTGCGGCTTTTGAATCAACGCGTCGCCATCGAGTTTGACGGACGCCCAGACGGTTAACCGGGCACCCGCGCTTACTACGGCAGAGATTGGGCGACAACCGCACCGGCGGCAATTTTGCCGGCGACAATAATTAGCAAATTATGAGGAATGTATGATAGTAAAAAACCCACTAATATCGGTAGTTGATGACGATGAGTCGGTTCGTGAATCATTGCCCGACCTGATTCGCGAGTTCGGCTTTTCGGCAAACGCGTTTTCTTCCGCCGAAGAATTTCTTCAATCCGAGAATCTGGCTCAAACCAGATGTCTGATTCTCGATATATCGATGCCGGGAATGTCAGGAACTGATCTGCAAAAAGAATTAAAACTTCGCCGGCAGGAAATCCCGATCGTCTTTATCACCGCGCACGTTGAAGAAACGGATCGTCCGCGACTTCTCGAGCTGGGCGCGATCGATTGTTTGTTTAAGCCCTTCAGCGAGGCTGATCTTCTGAGAGCAGTCAATGAAGCACTCGGCGTCGGTTGATTATTTGCCGTTTTTCGAGGAGTAATACAAATGAAGCCAGAAAGGTCTTTCCCGGAGTCGAATCAGAAACCGCTTGTTTTTATCGTTGACGATGATATTTCGGTGCGCGAATCGCTTCAAGCGCTAATCGGCTGGGCTGGCTGGCAGCCGGAAACATTTGCGTCGGCGCAAGCATTTCTCGCCCGCTCCCGCAACAAGGTTCCGTGTTGTCTGGTCTTGGACGTCTCGCTGCCGGGACTGAGCGGTCTCGAACTCCAAAAACTGATTGCCCCGGAGCGCCGCGATATGCCGATCATCTTTATTACCGGTCACGGCGACATTCCGATGTCGGTTCAGGCAATCAAAGCCGGCGCCGTTGAGTTTCTGACCAAGCCGATCGACGACGAAGCGCTGCTCAACGCAATTCGGTTTGCGATCGAGCGAAGCCGGGCAACGCTTGAAAACGAGGCTCAAGAACAAGCTCTGCACGAGCGTTTTGCCTCACTCACGCCCCGCGAACGCGAAGTGATGCTGCTCGTCGTTTCCGGTTTGCTGAACAAACAGATCGGCGCGAAGATCGGAATCAGCGAGATCACCGTCAAGGCGCATCGCGGCAAAATGATGCAAAAGATGGAAGCCGACTCACTTGCCGATCTCGTCAGAATGTCGGTCAGCCTGCGTTTGATGCCTGCCAAAAACCCATGGCAAGTTTCGCGCAAGTCCTAATTCTATGTTGCAAATCGATTTCTTCAAGCTCCCAAATCAAACTGGACTCACAATTTCTTTAAAGTCGAATTCACAAACAAATCTCTCAATGAGAACGAGCTGCCCAGGCTCCATTTTATAAAAATTTAGGTTTTTTAAGTATTTTTAACGCCGAATGTATTTATCATTAAATTTAGAAACTACGCCCAATTTTATATTTAACCGAAGAGGAACCAATGAACCGTTCAACAGTTTGCAAATCCGCCGCGACATTCGCCCGGTACGCGCCCGATAAATCATTATTTTGCCTGAGCCGCCAGCCGCTTGGCGTCTGCCGGGAAGTGTTTCCCGGATTAATGGTCTGCTCGGTATTTATTTTTGC
>CADEFG010000813.1 GCA_902826505.1 uncultured Acidobacteriota bacterium | reverse complement strand
TTTTGGCGGCAATGTTCGCGACGGAAGATTTCGGGCTGACCAACGGCAGCATTTTGCGCGAACGCCTGCTTTTATGCAGCCTGATATTTTTTGTGCCGCTTTTTCGCACCGGAAACTCAATAAAATTGAAAAGATTCGCCCAAATTTGTTTGATTTTTGTCGTGCTTTTTCAAACCCTGGCGGTTTGGGAATATTCGCTTAAAACAAATCGCGATGCCGCCGAATTTATTTCAGCCCAAATTTTTATTGCCGAAAATGACACGATCGCTTCGGTCGTGATTTTCGAGGACGCACTTAGATTTCACGCCCAACCGATCGCGCAAATGAATAATTATTTCGGGTTCGATAAAAATGTGATCGTTTGGGATAACTATGAGGTCGGGCATAATTTGTTCCCGATCGTTCCCCGAAAGCCGGCGGATAAAAATTTTGTCTTTGATCTGACGACCTCGAACGTTTATACGCTGAAAAATGAAGTCGAGAAATTTGACGAAAAACTTAACCGGCTGGATTCTCTCTTATCGGCGAATCAGGGAAAAATAAAGACGCTGATCGTTTGGGGCAAAGATCCGCGGGTCGAATCGGTTTTATTTAAGTGGTTTCAGCCCGCCCCAATTTTTGAAAATAAACAGATCCGCTTATTTCACGCGAGATAATTTTTGAGCGATTTCATTCTATCCTCGTAACAGCCGCGCGGCATGCATATCACATTGGCACCGATGTCATCGACATCGAATTTACCGAATTTGACGAGTTTCGTGCCGGGTTCATCAACGCGGTAAAAATCATAATCCGCGCGTTCGCTCATAAAATTTAACAGATCGTTCGGCAAATAACCGAAATTTCCGGTTTGTTGGCGCGCCATTTCCATCAACCAGATCGGCGGAACTTTCTGTTTGAATAATTTTTCCGCACCTTTCAAAAACATCAGTTCGGCTCCTTCGATATCGACCTTGACGAAATTCACCTCACCGACTTTTTTTTCTTCGAGATACGAATCGAGCGGAACGATCCGGCAGGAATATGAAATTGTATCGTCTCTTCCTTGATTTGAAAGCGAGGCATGTCCGGTCGATAATCCCTCGAACAAATTGATCGTTAATTCATCAAAACTATCGCCCAAAGCCAAATTATTGATATGAACATTTGACGGTTTTCCCATCAGTTCAAAATTTCGCTCAAGTTCCTCGAAGGTCGGCGGAACCGGTTCGAAAGCGTGGATTTCTGCCGATTTCCCGCAATATTTTTGAAAAAGTGAGGTGTACCAACCGAAATTTGCCCCGACATCCAGACAAACATCGCCTTCGCGGAGCGTTGATTTAACAATTTCCGTCAGCGCTTTTTCATATTCACCGAGAAAATAAACGGTCGTTTGCATCCCGGTTTTCAGATGAACCGAAAATTTTCTGCCGTCTTTTGTTTCCGCGCTCATTTTATCTGGAATCGTTTTACAGAACTTGAGCGCCAAAAGGTAAGCGCGATGTTTTCCTCTCGGGATCGGCGTGTTAAAGGTATAAGCCCGGACGGCTTTGATAAGGATTCGGTCGATCGTAGCTCTGTTCATTTCAAAATAGTTATTCGTAAATCTTACTTTTGCTTTCTCCAATGTAATTATATTAATGCACCTTTCCAAATACATAAAGCTACTTTTTCGCGGATAATTTTTCAAACTTGTCGGCTAAATTTAAAATGTGTATCGTAAAAGCAGTATGAAGAAAATTTTGGTCACCGGCGGTTCCGGACTCGTCGGTCGTCATCTCAAGGAAATCTTGCCCGAAGCGACATATATTTCATCAAAAGATTTCAATTTAATTTCCGAAAGCGATGTTCGAGATCTCTGTGAAAAAGGTTGGGATCACATCGTTCATCTTGCCGCACGCGTCGGCGGAATCATTGAAAACATCAACTTCCCCGCCGAATTTATCGAGCAAAACCTGCTCATGAACACGCTTTTATTAAAATACGCGCGGCTTAACAATGTTCCGCGGCTGACGGCGATTCTGTCGACTTGCATTTACCCCGACGTTTTTGAAAATTACCCGCTGACCGAGGAAGATCTGCACAAGGGCGCGCCGCAAAAAACGAATTTTGCTTATGCGATTGCCAAACGCTCATTGGCGGTGCAGATCGATTCCTATAACAAACAATATCAAACAAAATATAATTATCTGATTCCGTGCAATCTTTATGGCGAGTTTGACAAGGTTGACGAAAAGAAAAGCCATTATCTGACCGCGCTTTTGGGCAAGATCATCAAAGCCGAACGCGCTGGAAAAACGGAAATCAATCTACTCGGAACCGGCAAACCGCTTCGCCAATTCATGTATGGCGGGGATTTGGCAAGTACGATTAAACAATGCATTGACAATGACATACACGAATCTTTTAATGTATCGGTTGACGAAAATCGGAGCATTCGCGAAATCGCCGAAATCGCATTAAAGGCTTGCGAAAAGGAAAATTTCGTACTCGTTTTTGATCAA
>CADEFG010000812.1 GCA_902826505.1 uncultured Acidobacteriota bacterium | reverse complement strand
ACTCCTCTCCAGAATCGTGACCGCCAATCGTGTAGCCGATGTCTTCCTGATCGGAGATCGGTCGCGGATTATTGTTTGTCGGGCGAGACCGGTTGTTTTCAAAAGTATTGGCATTGAGCCCTGTGTGACGGCGATAATAATAAAAAGAGCCACTAAAATCTTTCGAACCGCTGCGTGTGACGGCTATGATCTGTGCGCCGGACGAGCGTCCGTACTCGGCTTGCGAACTGGACGTAACGAGTTTGAATTCGCCAACCGAATCAAGCGGAATTCTTGAAAGATGCGCGTTATTACCAGTGTCAACGCTTGTGATTCCATCAATTTGAACATTGTTTGAATTGGTTCTGACACCATTGACGCTGATGCCGTTGCTGTTTTCGCTGTTACCGTCGCCGGCACCGTTGGCAACCACTCCCGGTGCGAGGGTCGCAAGATTGATATAACTCCTGGTTTTCACACCTAGATTTCTTATTTGTTCGCCTTGAATTCCGTATGAGCGTTCGCCGCTATCGGATTGCAAAAGCGTTGCATCACTTTTAACTTCGACTACTTCGGTCGGCGCACCGACTTCGAGACTCAAACTGCCGAGTGTCAAGCGGTCGTTCGAAACAAGCGCGACACCGGTTCGTTCCTGTTTTTTAAACCCGTTTGCTTCGATTATTATTTTGTAGGTTCCGGGCTGTACGACCGGAAAGACAAAACGCCCCTCTTCGTCGGTGGTCGCGTTTAAGGAAAATCCTTTTCCTTCTTCAATCACCGTTACGGTGGCACCGGAAACCGCTGCTGATTGCGGGTCAACGACTGTTCCCGAAATAGAGCCGCTCGTGGTTTGTGCAGAAATTTGTCCCGTGGAAATCACAAAAAGTAAAATCAACACCAATAAAAAATTTGTCCGCATTATGTTTTCTCCTTAATAATCTTAAATTCGTGTTCTTCCGTTTTTAAACAGGCGACTCACGTTCAAGTAGATTTGATATTTTTGGAAGTCTTTTCCAAATGGAAAAGACTTCCGGATTATTACTTTTAGATATTGCTGTTTTGCTTTTTCAAGGAATGAAAAGCCTATAAAATCTCCCGGCTGGTTTTGAAAATCCCTTCGATTAGATTAAACGAAACGATTTGCCAAAACGATTTGCCAAAACGATTTGCTAGAATTTATATCATCCATTTTTAGAAAGGTCAAGGCGGAATTCCCTGATAAAGTTTTTTTTTATAAGATGGTGTTTTTCAGTAATATTTAGTAAAATCAAGCTGTTTCAAAAGTTTCGATTATTTGTTGCATTGATTTTTTTCGTGTGAGAAACTCTTAACCGTGTTGAAGAAAAACGGAAAACCCCCTAAGGCTGTCGCTGATAAACCCGATTCGAATGGAAGAAGCGTCAACCTGAAACAGCTTGCCAGACATTTAAGCCTGTCGCCGGGAACGGTTTCTGTCGTTTTAAATAACACTCCGCGCGCCGATACGATTCCGCAAGACACTAAAGACAGAATTCTCGCCGCCGCTAAAAAACTAAATTATCGTCCACATTATTTCGCCCGTTCGCTGCGTGCCAATCAAAGTTTTACGATCGGCGTAATTACGGCAGAACTCAGCAATATTTACTGCGCGAGCATTCTGCACGGCATCGAAACAGCTTCGTCCGAGAAAGGTTATTTTTATTTAAACACGAGACACCTGCACCGTCAGGATTTGCTTCTTCATAATTCGCAAATGCTGATCGAACGTCAGGTCGAAGGAATTATTACGATCGATACGGCAATCAAATTCAAAACCGAACTTCCGGTGATTGCGGTTGCCGGACATCGAAATTTGCCGGGGGTGACCAACGTCATTCTCAATCACGACTCCGCCGCCGAGATCGGAATAAATCATCTTTATTCACTTGGTCATCGCAAAATTGCCATTATCAAGGGACAGGATTTCAGCTCTGACAGCGAAATCCGG
Organism: uncultured Acidobacteriota bacterium; assembly: GCA_902826505.1. Taxonomy (GTDB): domain Bacteria; phylum Acidobacteriota; class Blastocatellia; order Pyrinomonadales; family Pyrinomonadaceae; genus JAFDVJ01. The sequence goes on along the minus strand of CADEFG010000812.1, from coordinate 543 downwards.
GCAACGGCAATCTTGAAAGCTGCAAAAAAAAGAAAGATAAATATACCAACCGATTTAATCGTCCAGCTCGAAGAGATCAATCCTTCGCCGGAAGTCGGCTACATCGCCGTTAAAAAACTGCTCGCCAGGAAAATACCTTTTACAGCGATTTTCGCCTTTAATGATATGTCCGCCATCGGGGCGATCCGCGGGCTTGAAGATTCCGGGTTGCGGGTTCCCGAAGATGTTTCAATGCTCGGTTTCGACGACATTCATTTCGCCGCCTTCAATAATCCGTCGCTCACGACGATCCGCCAGCCACTCGTCGAAATGGGACAACTTGCCGGAAACACTCTTCTCAATATGCTTTCAAAAAAAATGAAACTCGAAGAAATGCCCCAAACCTTGACGGTTGAACCTGAGCTCGTCGTGCGAAAGTCAACGGCAAAAGTTAAAAACGATTGAAACAATTGATGTAATTGTTGTGAATCAAAAATTTTGGGTCAAGACTAGAGCCTGTTAAGAACTATTGAACTGAATTTGATAAATTTTGGATATGAGTCG
>CADEFG010000811.1 GCA_902826505.1 uncultured Acidobacteriota bacterium | reverse complement strand
TCGGTAGTACAAGCATCCATGCCCGCGCCGAAACGCTCGCCGAAAAGCCGTCATTTAAAAATGCCTTCAAATCGCGTCGCTGTATCATTCCGGCTTCGGGTTTCTATGAATGGCAAAAAAAAGGCGCGGGCGCCAAACAGCCGTTTTATTTTTACTTGAAAGACAAGGACGTGTTCGGGTTTGCCGGATTGTGGGAAGAATGGCTTGATAAGGAATCGGGCGAGCTCGTTGAAACCTGCACGATCATCACGACCGAAGCGAACAAGGTTTTAGAGCCGGTTCACGACCGGATGCCCGTCATCTTAAAACCGAAAGATTACGACGAATGGCTTGACGAAAAGCTGAAAGACACGGAGAAACTGCAAAAACTTCTCGTTCCGTTTCCGGCTGCGCAAATGAAATCACACGCGGTTAGCAAGGCGGTCAACTCACCGGCGTATGATTCGCCGGAATTGATTGAAGACAGCAAATAAAAGAAAGATCGAAAAATTGAATTCGGAAACAATTTGTTTCGCGTCTCGATAAACCCGTCATCAAAAGACGGTAATCCATAATCCGCCGGAACATTCATCGGTTTCGGAACGCGGTCGTGAACTTCACATTTTTTATCCGTCAACTCTTAATTTCTAACTGACTCTTATAAAACCACTCAAATCTTCTAGCCAAACGTGTTTATACTATGTTATCTTTGTTTCATCTGCAAGATATTGTTTTATTTAAGATTGCTGTGAGTTTTCCCTTTGTCTGATTATGAAGGAAATCAAAATAAAAGTCAGCGGTCGCGCCTTTTTGATCGAAAAGCCGGATTCGGTTCTGATTCCGCTTGCTTTAGCCCGCGCGTCGTGCGGTTTTCCGTCGCCGGCGGATGATTATATCGAATCGGTGATCGATCTGAATCAAGAACTTATTCGCCATCCGTTCGCCACCTTTTTGGTCCGCGCAACCGGCGATTCGATGATCGATGCCGGCATTCAGCACGAAACCGTGCTGATCGTTGACCGCGCGATCGAAACCAAGCCGGGCGATATCGTGATCGCGCGGATCGGCGATGAAATGTGCGTCAAGGAACTTTTTATCGACGACGCGGGCAGAGTTCTTTTACTGCCGAAAAACGAGAATTACAAACCGATCGAAATCACCGAGGATATGGATTTCGAGATTTGGGGAAAAGTCGTTTGCTCGATCAACAAACATTGATTATGAATAACGCCATCGCGCTGCTTGACTGCAACAATTTTTACGCTTCCTGCGAGCGGGTCTTTGATGCGTCCGTCCGGCGCAAACCCGTGGTTGTTTTATCGAATAACGACGGCTGCGTGATTGCCCGTTCGGAAGAAGCCAAACAAATCGGCGTGACGATGGGCAGTCCGCTGTTCAAGGTCGAATCGCTTTTGGATGAACAGGACGCCGCCGTTTTTTCGTCAAACTATGCGCTTTACGGCGATATGTCTTTCCGGGTGATGAATCTTCTGGAAAGTTTCACGCCCGAAATCGAAGTGTATTCGATCGACGAAGCGTTTTTGAGTTTAGAACCGCGCAAAAAATCGCTTGAAACGCTCGGTCATTCAATCCGCGAAAAAATTTACAAATGGACGGGCATTCCGGTTTCGATCGGGATTGCCGAAACAAAGGTCTTAGCGAAAATCGCCAACAAACGCGCCAAGAAAGCGGAACTAAAAGAACACGGCGTTTTGAATCTTTACCATTCGGATAAAACCGAAGCTATTTTGAAAGACACGCTGATTGGTGATATTTGGGGCATCGGCTATCGCTCCGGCTTAAAGCTCAAGGCAAACAATATCTTGACGGCGTGGGCTTTGAGGGAAACCGACAATCGTTTGATCCGCCGGCTTTTGACCGTCACGGGCGCGCGCATCGCGCTCGAACTGCGCGGCATCAAATGCTTGCCGTTTGAATTTGTTCAAACCAAAAAACACAACATCACCTGTTCGCGAAGTTTCGGGCAGACCGTCGCGGATTACGAAAGCCTCAAAGAAGCCACGCTTTACTTCCTGACCCGCGCCTGTGAAAAACTCAGAAAACACAATCTCGCCGCCAATGCCGTCACGGTTTTACTGTCAACCGACCGTTTTCGACCCGTTCCCGCGCCGTATTCCAACACGGCAACTTACAGTTCAACTTATCCAACGGACAGCAACCAGGAAATTCAGCATTGGGCATTGAAAACTTTAGAAAGAATCTACAAACCGCATTATGAATATCGCCGCGCGGGAATCATCCTCAGCGGTCTTGTCCCGGCGGAAAAACTCACCAAGCGAATGTTCGACGATGAACGCTTTGAGCAACAGCACAAACTGATGAAGGCGATGGACGAGATCAACCGGAAATTCGGCAAAGACACGGTTCGTTTCGGAGGCGTCAAAACCGAAGGAGATTGGAAAATGAAACAGGCGAGGAAAAGTCCGGGGTATACGACAAATTGGAATGAATTGCTGACGGTTTATTAAGTTCAAATAATGCATGACTTTTTCGTTGGCA
>CADEFG010000810.1 GCA_902826505.1 uncultured Acidobacteriota bacterium | reverse complement strand
AGGTCAAGAATCTTGACGGGTTCGCCCATATCGAGAATAAAAATCTCGCCGCCTTTCCCAATTGCGCCGGCTTGCAGAACAAGCTGCGAAGCCTCGGGGATCGTCATAAAATAACGCGTCATTTCAGGATGTGTGACGGTTACGGGACCGCCTTTTTTGATTTGATTTTTGAAGGTTGGAATTACCGAACCGTTTGAGCCGATAACATTGCCGAACCTGACGGCGACGTAACGCGTCGCAAAGCGCGAATTCAAATCCTGCACAACAAGTTCCGCGACCCGCTTGGTCGCGCCCATGATCGAACTCGGATTAACGGCTTTGTCGGTCGAGATCAAAACAAAGCCTTCGACTCCGTAATGACCAGCCAGTCTTCCGACCATATTTGTTCCTAAAACATTGTTTTTTAAGGCTTCCGCCGCGTTATGCTCCATCATCGGAACGTGCTTGTGGGCAGCTGCATGAAAAACAATCTGCGGTTGATAGCGCTCAAAAACGCGCCGCATCCGATTTTCATCGCAAACATCGGCAATGACCGAGACGATTTCGGTTGACGGATACGCGGCAATGATTTCCCTTTCGATTTCAAACAAACCAAACTCCGAGCGTTCGACCAAAACAAGTTTGGAAATTTGACAACGCAAAAGTTGGCGGGCGATTTCCGAACCGATCGAACCGCCCCCGCCGGTGACTAAAACGGTTTTTCCGCTGAGAAATGTTTTGATGCTCGGCGCGTCAAGCGAAACCGGCGAGCGACCGAGTAAATCTTCGACTTCGACATCACGAATCCGTGTAAAAATGACTTTTTCCTGCAAAAGCTCGTAAAGTCCGGGAATTATTTTGACCTTGACCGGAACGCTTTTGCAAATTTGCAGAATTCGTTGAAAATCTTCGCGCGAAGCTTCGGCAATGGTTATGATCACATGGTCAATATCAAGACTTCGGACAAGATGCGGAATATTTTCGGTTTTTCCGATGACTTCGACACCGTTGATGACCGAGCTTAGTTTAGCCGCATCGTCATCAACAAAACCTTTTATATCAAAATTACAATCACGTCTTTTTTTGATTTCTGCGAGTGTCATGACGCCGGCTCGCCCGGCACCGATCAAGAGCACGGATTTTTTTTCCAAACCCGACGCACTTGTTTCGGCACGACGCATATTTTCATACATTTCGCGCCGTAAAAGACGTATTCCGACAATGCCGATCGCGGCTAGAAAAAAATCTAAAATAATGATGCTGTAAGGCACCATCGCCAGATGCAGACTTTCGGGCAGACAAAATCTGAGCAGCAAAAGCGGCGCAACGACAATTGCTAACGCCATTAAAATCCTATTCATTTCCGGCAAACTTACATAACGCCAGATAAATTTATGGACATTGCAAAGTCTGAGAACCAGAAATTGAAATGGAACAACGAATAACAATTGAAAAAAGGCTTTCTGCGCTTCGTCAAAGGTCAGCGAAAAATCGAATCGCAACAAATACGCGAAGGTAAATGCTGAACAAAGAATGAAAATATCCAAAATCCTTTGAATGATTTTGATTGAGTGTTTATTTCTGGCTTCAAATGCTAAGGTCGGAAACATAAATCAGTATTTTTTACAATTACAGGGATAGCTGATATAAAAGAGAGAACAGCTAAAGTTAAAAGTTTATAACCTCTATTTCAGTTTTTAATAATATAGGTTTGAGGCTACATCTTTTATGATGAGAGGTCATCAGTTAAAACGCTCTATTGATGTAGTCGTCCAAACAATTTTTGAAAAAAATTTCGGTCATCCGTTTAGCCCACACATCTGGCACAATTGACTGGTTTGATCCTTTAAATTTAGTCTGTTAATACTAACAAAAAACTGTCTGTCCGCACGATTTATGCTTTTTGATAGTTTGATTAAATAATGTCAAGCAATTAAGTAAGAATACTATACGCCTGTTGATCTCTGGATAGTAATTAAGCAGGAATTGTTGAGTCAATAATTTCTGTGGTTTTTACTGAGTGAAAAACAGTTGAGTTGGAGGCAGTTATGAACCCCCTATTGAAAACAAATGCGGCTTTTGCCCTTAAAAAATATCCGTCGCAAAAAACTTCTGTCACAGTTTTAGAAAACAAAATAAACGTCCCATTTATGCGCCCCGAATTAGGGGATGAAGAAATCATCGAAGTTATCGACACGTTACGTTCCGGTTGGTTAACGACCGGCTCAAAAGTGAAGTTATTTGAACAAAAGTTTGCCGAAGCCGTTCGTGCTCCTTTTGCAATCGCACTTAATTCATGCACGGCGGCACTCCACTTAGCGGTCGAAGCACTCGGCTTACATGAGGGACAAGCAGTTCTCGTTCCGGCAATGACTTTTGCAGCAACTGCGGAAATCGTTCTTTATAAAAACGCGATTCCGATTTTGGTAGATTGTGATCCTGTCACCGGGAATATGGATCTGCAGGACGCCCGCCAAAAAATCGAAGATCTCCGATCAGGTAAATTATCTTTCCTCGCCGACA
>CADEFG010000809.1 GCA_902826505.1 uncultured Acidobacteriota bacterium | reverse complement strand
TCGTAAATCGTTTTATCGCCCGATACGGGTTTTGCCGCCGTCTCATTGCCATTTGCGTCCAACGTGACCTCGACATTGACCGCGCCGATCGCCTTACTATTTTGCGGATAGACGGGTTTTGGCAATTTGGTCGCTTTGATCGGATTGGAAACGATTTCAAACTCCTCTCCGTCGATCAGCAACTCTTCTTTGGCGACCTTATCAACGCTTGGCAGAGATTTGTTTCTCGATTTTTCTTCCGTTTTTCTGACGTTTCTTCTTCCGCCAGTAATCGATGTCGAAAACCCGCCGACATCGGGTCTTCGCTTAAAGAGATTTCCCTTCATTACCGGTTTATTATCTGTTTCATCGTTTACTCCGAAAATTCCTTCGCGACTCACGCCTTCGGGCAATTCGACCGGAACTTCGATCCTGCGCGGTTGCCCGCCGTCGGTGACGATTCGTTCTTCGACCGCGACAAACGACGTAAATTGCGTCAAAAGACGATATTCAAGCCCGAGATTCGTGATCGTTTCGCGGATTTCGGGTTTGTTGTTTTGATAATCCTGCGCGGTCAGATCGTCGATTCTTGTTCGTGCCCAAAGCGTCGCGAGAACGTCGTGGCTACTTTCGGTTTCAGGGAAATTGACCGGAATTTCGCGAACGGTTTCGCGTCCGAACGATTTGCCTTTGAGTTTGATCGTGCCGTTTCCGCCTTTTGTGTAGCGCCCGTGAATGACGACCGGTTTGGCGCTAAACAGGTCGTTGATCCGTTTCGGATAAACATCGGCGACCTGCAAACCGCCGAAATCGAGCGAAATATCGGTCAGAAGCGGGCTGCGGACGCGTTCGTGAAAACGCTTGGCGGCTTTTGAACCGTCGTCCGTTAGCGCCACGTATTCGACTTCGCCGCGTCCTTCTTCCGCCATTTTGTCGAGCAGCATTCGATTGACCGAGCTGCCGATGCCGAAACTAAAAATCCGCGCATTCGGATGTTTTTGGATTTCCGACAAGATTTCCGCTTCGTTGCCGACATAACCGTCGGTCATAAAACAAACGACGCGGATATGATCCTGCGCGTCCGACGGATCGAGCGCCGCGCGGATCGCTTTCATCATTTCGGTTCCGCCGCCGCCGCGTCGTCCGGCGAGAAATTCCTGCGCTTTGGCAAGATTTTCGGGTGTCGCCTGAACCGGTTTTTCAAACAAAACGGCGGTGTCGCCCGCAAAAGTTATCAAATTGAAAGTATCGTTTGGATGCAAACCGTCGAGCGCCATTTTCATTGATTCTTTGGCTTTATCGAGCGGAAAACCCGACATCGAACCCGATGTGTCAATGACAAAAACGATTTCTTTCGGCGTCACGTCCTGCGTCCGCGGGCTGTCGGGCGGCTGCAGGATCAGGCTGAAATATCCGCCTTTTTCGCTCCGATGCATCAAAATTGCGTCTTCGATCTTTTTGCCCGCGACATCGTAGCGCAAGATAAAATCTTTGTTCGGAATCGTCTTTTCGTTTTTGAGTTTGACGCTGTAGCTGTTTCCCGAAAGCATCAATGATTCGATTTCGTGCGATCTTGATTCAACCTTTTCAAGCGCGACACCGGCGTCGAGTTTAACGTCGATCGAAATATCGTGTCCGGCGCGAGTTTCGGCAACCGGCGGCGAGATTTTGCTTGCTTCCGAAGTGCTGACCGAACTTGGAATATAACGCGGTCCGACCACCATCGGAAAGACGAATTCATATTGCCCGTCCTCGTATTTTAAAGTTTCGACATAACTGATCTCGATCGTAACTTTTTCGTTCGGCAAGATATTGGCGACCGATTGCGTGAAGATATTCGTTCGTTCCTGATCTAACAGACTGGCGATTTGCCCGTTCGATTTTGCCGCTTCGTAAATTTCGCGGGCTTCTTCGCGTTTTCTTACTTGCCCGCGAATCGTTCGCTCGCCGATCCGCATCGTCATCTGGTCAACCGCCGCATTATTCGGCAGCGGAAAAACGTAAACGGCTTCAATTTTCTCGCTAAAATTATTTTCAAATTCCTGCGTGACCTTGACACGCGACAAAAAACCCGAAATTTCGGCTTCGACCTTTGTATTTTTCAGCGGGCACGCACCCAGCGATTTGCCGCCCGCGCCGACCGCTTCGAGTCCGCCCTGCGTGACCTTTTGCGCCTGCCCGGCGAGCGCCAAAAACAAACAAAACAGCACCGGATATATAACTTTTCGCATATTTTTACCTCTTCTAATTTTTTGATAACCGCTTTCAAAGTTCACACTTTAATCTGTCCATTTGTAAGAAATTACAAACTAAAGTTTAGGCTCTGAATGCGGGAAATTTTCGTCATTGACAAATTAGGAACGAAGGAACTGCGGCGGGCTTGCATTTTTTTTTCTTAAAGCATTTTGACGAGAAAAGGAAATTCCGCCAGAACGTGCGCCATCGCAAAGGCAAAATAAAGGTCGCGGGTCGCGGTGTAATCAACCGAAAAACCAAACCACAAGGCAAAAATGAGTAATAGACTG
>CADEFG010000808.1 GCA_902826505.1 uncultured Acidobacteriota bacterium | reverse complement strand
AAATCGTTTGTTTCTCGCGGACGGAAAACCTGACCATCCCGGTTCTTGGCTGGTCTCGTTAGCCGTGTTCGTCTGCCGGAAAAAGCGGATTTGATGCAAATAATCCGCTTTTAACAATAATAAAATGCGCGGCGATCTTTCAAAATTTTCCAATTTTACAAAAATTTCATATACAAATCGCAATGAAATCGGGTAATATAGTGGCAGTTATTAACAACTTGCACAAGATATTGCGCCTGATGTCCGATTTGAATTTGAGTTCATCTAATAACAACAATTTAAGGAGGTGATTCCATTGATAACGGGTAGAGTTCTGCTCTTAAACTTTTCTTACGAACCGCTCGGCACGATTGGCGTGGCGCGTTCGATCTGTATGTGGTTTTCGGGCAAATTAACAGTTGAAGAAAACGACGGCGAAAATGTTCTGCATTCGCCTTCGACAACGATTCCGGTGCCGTCGGTCGTGCGTCTGCGAAACTATGTTCACGTCAAACGCCGCCGTCAGGAAACCACGATGAAACGGGCGCGGATCTATATTCGCGACCGCTATCGCTGCCAGTATTGCGGCGAACATAAACACGCCAAGGATTTGACGCTCGATCACATCCTGCCGCGGGCGCAGGGCGGCGAATCGACGCCGCACAACCTTGTCTCGGCGTGCGTCAAATGCAACCAGCGCAAGGGAAACCGAACGCCCGAACAAGCCAGAATGCCGCTTCTGACGTCGCAAAAACTGCTGCGTCTCGGGCTTGACCACGTTCTGCTTTGCCACTACGCCGAATCGCGTCCCGAATGGAAGAAATATCTGTTTATGGACGATCTGGCGGACGAAGAAGTCAGAATCGCAGCTTAATGGAAATTGGATAATTGATAATGGATAATTTCCGCCATTATCCGTTTTCCATTTTCCATTTTCCATTATGAATGATCTTTACGATGAATCCTGGCTTTACGATCTGATTCACGACAAACCGGCGGACAGCCGCGAAGTTGCTTTTTACGAACGACAAATTTCGAGATTCGGCTCGCCGGTTCTCGAACTCGCCTGCGGAACCGGAAATTATCTGGTCATTCTCTCACAAACTGATGTCGAAATTTCGGGTTTGGATAATTCCGACGAAATGCTTCACGCCGCCGAACGCCGCGCCGAACGCCAGCACACCGAAACAAACCTGATCAACGCCGATATGCGCTCGTTTGAACTCGATCAAAAATTCGCGCTGATTTTCGTTGCCGGAAATTCGCTCCAGCATCTCCTAAAAAAAGAAGATGTCGAAGCGTGTTTCGCGTCCGTTCGGCGTCATTTGAAACCCGGCGGAAAGTTTATCGTCGAGGTTTTTAACCCGTCGCTAGAGCTCTTGAACCGCCATCCGCAGGAAAGATTTTTGGTCGGCGAATACGAAACCGAAAACGGCGCGGTGGTTTTGACGGAAAATGTCCGCTACGACGTGGCGACGCAGATAAATTTTATCGATTGGCACTACCAAAACCAGTTTATGAACGATGAACAGACCGTTTCGTTCACGATGCGCCAGTTTTTCCCGCAGGAACTCGACGCGCTTTTCGAATACAACGGCTTTCGCATCCATGCCAAATACGGCGATTTCGACGAATCCGTTTTTTCGGGCGAATCGCCGAAACAAATCATCGTCGCCTCGCTCGCTTAAAAAATTTCGGTTATTCATTTGTCATAATTTTAAGATTATGAAATTATTTTTTTTATACGGCTCGCCGGCGGTCGGCAAACTCACGGTCGCTGATGAAATCGCGAAACGGACGAGTTTTAAAGTTTTTCACAATCATCTTTCGATTAATTGTATCGTCCCGATCTTCGATTTCGGGACAAAATCTTTTGCGAAACTGATCGAAATGATCCGCGTCGAAACCGTTGCCGAAAGCGCGCGCGCCGGACAGGATTTGATTTCAACGTTTTGTTACGCGAAAGGTTTCGACGACGCGCATGTCGAAAAAATCACGCAAGCGGTCGAAGAAAACGGCGGCGAAATATTTTTTGTGTTGCTGATTGCCGAGAAAAGCGCGATCAAAAAACGCGTCAGCAATCGATCACGCATCAAACACGGTAAGATCAAAACCGCCGAAATGCTGCAACATTGTTTTGAAACCTACGATTTGTTTTCGCCCGTCCCGAACCGCGAAAGCCTGGTCATTGACAACACCGATCTTTCCGCCGAAAACGCGGCGCGGCAGATCATCGAACATTTTGATTTGGCGAAAACAACGGATTGAGTTAAAATAACCGTTCGAATTTCAACGGAACGAACCGGCGAGCGCCGGTTCGTTCCGTTCTTTTTTTTGGAGAAAAAAAATGGTGAGAACTTTTAACAACGAAAACGAAATTTTATCGCTCGTCGAATCGTTTGAGAACGCGACGATTTCTGAAAAGGACTGGCGCCACGCCGAACATTTGACGGTCGCGCTTTTTTATCTTTCCCATCACGATTTTGAAACGGCTTTGACCAAAATGCGCGATGGGATTTTCAATCTTCT
>CADEFG010000807.1 GCA_902826505.1 uncultured Acidobacteriota bacterium | reverse complement strand
CTAACAATTCACGATTGACGGTTTCCAATTTACGATTCCCGATTCCCGATTCCCGCGCTTGGTGACGTTTTTGGGCAAAGCTGCGCAAACATAAAAAAAAGCGGCAGACTGATCAGCCCGCCGCTTTTTGTTTTACAAAAGTAATTTCTTACCAAATCTCGCAAATATCGCTTCTGACCATTTTCTGTCCTTGTTTACAGCCGAAGGCATTGGCAAATTCACTCATATTCGAAAGCGGACCGTTGACGCGGTAACGGGCGTTCGAGTGCGAATCGGTCAAGACTTGCTGGCGCTCGAATTCGGGTGTTGATTTGGTCGCCCAAACTTGCGCCCAACCGAGGAAAAATCTCTGTTCGGGCGTGAAACCATCGATGTTTTCAGGTCGCGGCTTGCCTTGCAATGAATTTTCAAAAGCCGTGTAAGCAACTTCCAATCCGCCCAGATCGCCGATGTTTTCGCCGAGCGTTAATTTTCCGTTGATAAAAATACTCGGCTGAATTTCGTATTTGTTGAATTGATCGATGACACAAGCCGCGCGGTCTTCAAATTTTTTGCGGTCTTCAGGCGTCCACCACATTTTCAGATTTCCGTCCGCGTCGAAACGACTTCCCGAATCGTCAAAGCCGTGCGAAATTTCGTGTCCGATGACGCCGCCGATGCCGCCGTAGTTGATCGCATCATCAGCCGCAAAGCTGAAAAACGGCGGCTGGAGAATTCCGGCGGGAAACGTGATGTCGTTATTGACCGAATTATACGAAGCGTTGATCGTCGGTGTCGTAAATCCCCAGCGGCTTTTGTCAACCGGCTTTCCGACATCCTGCAAATTGCGGTTGATCGAAAATTGCGCGGCGCTGATGCCGTTTTCAAAATACGATTTACGATTGATTTGCAGTCCGGCATAACCGCGCAGTTTGTCGGGATAACCGATTTTTTTCTTGAAAGTGCTCAATTTGCGGGCGGCTTGCTGTTTGGTTTCGGCGGTCATCCAATCGATTTTTTCCAACCGCTGACCGAACGCCTTAAACAAATTATCGATCATCTCGTCGGCGCGTTTTTTTGTTTCAGGTTTGAAATTCTGCCGGACATATTCCATTCCGAGAGCTTCGCCGAGCGTGTTGTCAACCACGCCGACGCAGCGTTTCCAGCGCGGTTGCTGTTCTTTTGTTCCGGAAAGAGTGCGGCTGAAGAAATTGAAATTTTCGTCTACAAACCGTTTTGAAAGACGCGGCGCGGCGGAATTAACGACCATAAAACGCATATATGTTTTCAGGTCGGCAAGCGAAGTTTCGGTCAAAACCTTATCGAGTTCCTTGAAAAAATCGGGTTGCCCGACATTCAGATCCGTCACCGGCGGAACGGCGCGGGCTTTCATATAATTATCCCACGAAAATCCCGGCGTGATCTGCGCGGCTTCCGTGAGCGTTTTTTTGTTGTAACGCGCATCGGGATTTCTGAATTCCTCGGGGGCTTTGGAAGCCTTTGCGAGACGATTTTGGATGTTCATCACGGTTTGTGCATTTGCCGAAGCCGTTTCGGGTGCGTCACCGAGCAGTTTGAACATATTCGTCACGTATTCGATAAATTTTTGACGAGTTTCCTGCATTTTCTTATCGTCTTTCGTATAGTAATCACGATTCGGCAAACTCAATCCGCCCTGGCTCGCGTTGGCGATATTCATCGTGCTGTTTTTTAGATCCGCGCCGCTTCCGAAACCGAAAAACATCGGCACGCCGAATCGATGAAATTCGCCGATCACACCCGGTAATTCCTGCGCCGTCTTGATTTTTTCGATGTGGTTGAAATACTTTTGAAGCGGTTTGGCATCGGCTTTTTCGATCGCTTCTTCGTTCATACAGGAAGTATATAGATCGCCGATCAATTGCGCGTCACTTCCGGGAGCGGATTTGGTTTTGGCGGCGGTTTCGAGAATTTCCTTCAAGATCGCCTGATTATTATCTGCCAGAATGTTGAAAGTTCCCCAGCGCGAAAAGGCGGGCGGAATCGCGGTGTTGTTGAGCCAGGTGCCGTTGGCATACTGAAAGAAATCGGTACAGGCATCAGCCGAAGTGTCCATTCGGCTGGTGTCGAAAGCCTTGTTCTGCGCCATCATTGTCAAACAAAACGACAACAAAACAGCCAAAGCCGTTATAAAACGAAAATAGAATTTACGCATTTTTTCTCCTTAAAATTTTGGAATGATTTTATCTGTAATTTTTACGCAATTATAACAGAAAGGTTTCACAGTTCAGAGTTCCAGATTAGAGTTCCAGTTCCAAAGTGACGGCTTCAGCCGTGAAAAACGTAGGTTTTATACAACATAAATAAAGACGAGAACCTGTCTGAACGTAGAAATTTTCACGGCTAAAGCCGTCACTTCGGAACCTACAAAACCGGAATAAATTTTTCCGCGACTTTCTGGCGAAGCTCGCTGGCAAGTGTTTTACGATTCGGATTGGCAACCGGAGCCTCGCCGAAATTGATGATCGCGGTAAATTCTTTGACGGTGAAAA
>CADEFG010000806.1:1115-2511 GCA_902826505.1 uncultured Acidobacteriota bacterium | reverse complement strand
TAGCCGAACAAACTTATAAACAAAGCGCCGATGTGGTCTTAGGAAGTGAAAACAGCAGTTCGTTAAATAAAGTCTTATCAAATCCGAATCAACAACCCGTTCAAGGAAAATACGTTAATAACGAGGAAAGTAAATAATGAATTGTGCTTATCACAGCCACAATGGAGCAACGGTAAGTTGTAACGGATGCGGAAAACCGCTCTGTCCGGCTTGCGACCACCGCATTAAAGGATTTCCGTATTGTCAGGATTGTATCGTCTTGGGTGTTGATTTGCTCAGAAATCATTATCAATCGTCAAATTCTTCGCACATTAAAACACAAACTTCACCTTTTGCCGCTTTGATTTTATCGTTCATTTGTCCCGGACTCGGGGCAGCTTACAATGGTCAAACTCATAAAGCATTGATTCATTTCGCGATTTCGGTCGGACTTTTTCAAATGGCGATCAATTTGAAAATGCCGCTTTTGGTATTTGGCGTGCTCGGCATGTGGCTTTATTCGGCAGTTGACGCCTGGAAAACGGCGCGATTAATTCGTTCGGGCGCCAAACCCGATTTGGCAGAAGACATACTCGTTCAAAGATTTTCCGGGAACCCGAAACTTTGGGGCATACTACTAACAGTTCTCGGTGCGACGTTTTTGTTACGAATGGCTTTTGGGAAAGATTTCTCTCATTTAATGAATTTTCTTTTACCGTTTTTGTTGATCGGGCTAGGTTTTTATATTTTGAGAAAATATATCTTTAAACCCAAAGTGCCCGCCGCGGATTACAACGATTTTTCGCGCGGGTCTGAAACGCCGAGTTTTATTAGCGCGATGGGTGACGTAAATTATCAAAACGAGAATTTTGGTGCAAACAATGAATATCCGACACAGGTAAGAGCAAAGAGTTGGAAAAATCGTTAGAAAACAGTTATTATGAAATCAGGATTGTTTTAAGCGTTTCGAGAAATGCAACTGTCCGTTGATTAATTAGGAAGTTTAGATAAGGAAATAAAATATATGCCACTTGCATTAAAAGCCGCCGCAGGAATTGGCGGAAGCATTTTAGTTATTATTGCTTTGGTTATCGCCGTATTAAAAGGGCTGCTTGCTCTGATTGGTTTCATAACAATGGCGATTAAAATCGTGGTCATTGTGTCATTTGTCGCTATGTTTATCGTTGTCGGATTGATGGTTTTCCGAACTTTCAGAGATAAACGCAAATCAAAAGAATAGGCTAAGCTGTTGATAACTAACAGCTTTAGCAACACAACGTCGCTTAAAACCGCGAAAACAGGTTGATTTATGCGACAGGCTGTGTTAAGTTTTACTTTCCGTTTTTATAACAGAATATAACGATCTACAAAATTTACCCCCCTAAAGAAGAATTTTTACGAAAAATTCTTAAATAAA
>CADEFG010000806.1:0-1105 GCA_902826505.1 uncultured Acidobacteriota bacterium | reverse complement strand
TATTTTTAGTTCGGTTTCGCGTTAGTCGCTCGCGGCTATTCTTGCGTGATTCCGTGTGCCGAACCGCTGGATTTTCGGCGCGTAATCATTAAAAGGAGCTTTTAAAGCGTAATGCAGAAAAATAACAAAAATTACACGTTTTTATTATCGCATACCACAAAATCAAATATTTATATCAGGAGAATTGAGGTTTCAAAGAAACTTCTTCACTCAAGTATTGCAATTTTTATATTATCTTTGGGCATTGTTTCACTAGGAACCGTCGGTTTGATTAAAACGGATGTTTTAGCTAAATCCGACAATCCCTTAACAAATGAAACCGCCGCCGTGATCCCACAAAATAATCAAACAATTACAGAACCTAAATCAATAGATTATAGCCGTCCCGCAGGAACCGAAAATTTTGCGATGAACAGTGGCGGTCCGGCTTTAGATCTACAATTAACAAAAGAAGAACTGGAAGAAGCCGAAAGCGGCGATGTTGAAAATCAAATTCGTTCGATGGTCACCACATCAAATCCGTCATTTCTACCGACAGTGTGGGCGCATCTCGGCAAAATCAACAATGAATTCGGTTTCCGCCGTAATCCGTTTGGCGGACGCAGTTATGAATTTCCCGCCGGTATGGATATTGATGGTGAACGCGGCGATATGGTGATGGCTCCCGGCAACGGCACGATCATCAAAGCCGGTTGGCAAGGCGGCTATGGCAATATGATCGAGATCGATCACGGCAACGGTTTGACAACTCGCTACGGTCACCTTTCGAGAATTGAAATACAAGTCGGTGATTCGGTTCAGCGCCGACAATTGATCGGTTTAATCGGTTCGACGGGACGCTCAACCGGACCGCATCTTCACTATGAATTGCGGTTGAACGACAAATCAATCAATCCGCGATTGCTTTTACCGCCCGAACCAACGGAAATTAAGCAACCCAACTAAAAAATAAGGTTAAATTATCGTAATATAAGGCGAGCCATCCAGCGGCTCGCTTTTCTTTTGTGAGTTTTTGCAAAATTTGGGTTAAAATCTTTTCATACTTAAATTTGTATGATTTACAAACCTATCAACCAAGGAATTTCAAATATGCGCTTAAAAACCA
>CADEFG010000805.1 GCA_902826505.1 uncultured Acidobacteriota bacterium | reverse complement strand
AAAAATTGTAGCAGCCGGATTGCCGAGATAAATCCCGGTTCGGCAGGACTTAAATATATTACCAAAGCAAAGGTTCAACTTGGCGTTGCCAAAGTTTTAGCCCCGGATGACGGATCTGATCTCTCGTTTCAAAAAATGTTTAATGCTTGCTATTACCTCGAATCGGTCGAGCAAAATCTTACTCTTGCAGCTCTGACGGAATCGGTATTTCTGGATGTGAATTTATAAAATCGCCGGAACACAGCGCAAATTATCAGAAAGTATGATGAATCGAAAAGGCAAACGGGCAATTTTTATCTACGCGGTTTCGGCGGCAAGTTTTGAAAAATAAAATTGTTAAGGACGAACAGGCATTATGGCAGTATGGCAAATCGAAACAACGGTTACGACAATCAACACCAATCTTTCCTGCACGGTAATGATCGGTTATGTATCAGACGACAGCCGCTTCGGAAACCATCTTTGGTGGCAGAAGGTCGCGGGACGCTATCAATTCGGACCGCAATCGGGCAAATGGGCATATTGGCGCAACGGCATCCTACTTTCCCGCACAACCAATGTCAACGACCCGCTTTTCAAGCTGCCCGCAAACCTTCTTTTGGTGCTCAGCGGAATTTCCCCGGGATTTGCCGAAAAATTGCTGCCGCTGGAAATTGTCAGAGGCTTCGGCAGACATTTTACGACCAATGAAGACATCTCCTGGGAAATGAAGTTTCCGACAAGAACAATTAAAAAATAGAGCGACAGGCAGAAACGCCTGCTTTGATTCCGCTGCAAAATGCGGCAATCATTCCGCCGCCTTCGATTGATGTCGTCAATGAAACTCAAGTTGTTAAGCCGCGCCCCGTAAGTGTTCCGACTGTTGCCGGCGGTTTTTAGAAATAACTAAACCAATTAAAAAGGAGTGGGGAAAATTATGAATATAAAGACAATAGCGGAAATTTTGAAGATAATTGTGAATTCGTGTTCAAATTCCGGTTTGGAATTTGACACCAGTAATTCAGTTGAGTTAACCGGCGGAGAGTTAGTCACAGGCGGAGTTACACTTCAAGGTGTCTGTGTGAAAGATGTCTTTTCAGGAGAAAGTCAGTGGTATCAATTTGCCGGGGCAGGAATAGGCATTGGAGGAGGTCTTCCGGTATCAATGACTGCTTCCGACTCCTCTTTTCCTTCGACCGGAAGTCGAATCTTAGAAGGTCCTTTTAGTTGGAATGTATATTTTGATGATTTAGTCGGTGCGGGACATATATTCACGCTTAGCGGCAGCTTAATCGGCGGTCAAGGCGTGTCCATACTAAGTTTTGGAGAATCCTTAGGCGAACCTGCCTTGGCTACTGCATATTTAGTCTCAGAAGGGGTGACTATTGGTATGGCTGGCGGAGCGGGCGTAATGGCTTACAGGGGCATTTGGTATAAAACGGACGCCGAATTTTAAAAACCGGACGAAAAACTTTGAAGAGTTTGAAAATAAATAAGGAAAACATCATGGACATCAAAACGATCCGCAAGCCGACTTGGAAATGATTCAACACCGGAGAAAAAACGTCTTTGGTTGAGGTCGCTTCCAAGCCTTTGGACACGGCTTGGAAAGCCAATCCCGAAGAATGGTTTAGGGAAAAAATAGTCGGTAAATTGAGGCTAATTGTATTTGAAACTTGGTAAATCACGAAAAACAGCAAGTATTTTTGAAGAAAAGGTAAAAAGATGAGAATGAAAAATTATCAGCGCAGTTTGTTTTTACTGCTGACAATGGCGATTTTGGCAGCTTTGGCAAACAGCATTGCGGCGCAAATTTTGCCGCAGGTCTGTACTTTAAGAGGAACGCTCGGAATCGCACCGCCTGCCGGAGCAACCGGAACATTGCCGAATGCGATTTCGCGTCCCGGCTCAGCGACGGCGACCTGTTCCGGCGTGACACCGCCGAATCCGTTCAATTCGGGCGCGGGAAACTATCGGTATAACGTTCACTATCTCAACAACCCGTCGATCTTTCCGATCTGCGTACCGGTCAGACTAACCAAAACAAATCCTTCCATATCAGGCGCGGATTTGCATGTTTCGGTTTTTCAAGCGCCTTTCGCACCGACCGATATTATCAATTCGGCACGATTTCGCGGCGATGCGGGAGTCGGCACCGGAGCTTTTGCGATTCATCAGCCGACGACTTTTTCGGTCGTTGTGCCGGGTAATTCATCGGTCGCGCTGGTCGTTTATAACACGGTCAACGGTTCGACGGCGGCTGAACCATATCAATTGGATTTCTGCACGACCACGACGAATTCCACGAATTCGCCGATCGCGATTCCCGATAATAATGCGAACGGCATTAATACGACTTTGTCCGTTTCGACCAGCGGCAAAATCTCCGACGTTAATTTTCGCTTTACGACCGGCGCCGGAACTTGCAACACGGCGGCGGGAAATACGAACACGGCGGTCGATCATACGTTTGTCGGCGATCTGGTTTTTCGGCTGACTGCGCCCAACGGTTTTTCGAGCGCGACATTTATG
>CADEFG010000804.1 GCA_902826505.1 uncultured Acidobacteriota bacterium | reverse complement strand
TTTGGACTTCATAATGCCGGCAACGTGATTGAGGTGTTTGGAGAGACGCCGTGGGTGGTCAACTTCTTGAACCCGGAAGACGACCCAAAGAGAGCTCAGACCAAAGTGCCTTTTGTCGTTGATAAAATGTAAGATAGAAAGATACAAAATGATTTGTATAGAGGGTTAAAAGCAGAACGAGCAAGGGGAACTTATGAGCATTAAACTCAATCACACCATCGTCCATTCGCGCGACAAGGCGGCGGCTGCCGCTTTTCTGACCGACATTTTAGGGCTTTCCGCGCCCGTCGGGTTCGGGCATTTTCTGACCGTCCAACTCGCTAACGAAATCACTCTGGATTTTATCGAGACGAGCGAAGAATTCGACCGGCAGCATTATGCATTTTTAGTGAGCGAAGAAGAATTCGACGAAATTTTCGGTCGTCTCAAAGAGCGCAAACTCGAATTCTGGGCTGACCCTTTTCACCGGCGGGCGGGCGAAATAAACACTAACGACGGCGGTCGCGGGATCTATTTTGACGATCCCGACGGACATAATCTCGAAATTCTGACGCGCCCTTACGGCAGCGGCGCGCAAAACTGAGGCGAAAAAATGAGAAAATTAAAATTGCAAATGCAAACCACGGTTGACGGTTTCGTCGCCGGCACAAACGGTAAATTGGACTGGATGATTTCTAACAGCGACGACAAAATTCTCGAGCATATAAACTCGCTGACCGATTCATTCGACACTATTTTGATGGGCAGAAAAATGACCGACGGTTTTGTCAAATACTGGACCGGCGTGGCGGAAAACCCCGCCAGCCCGGAATTTGCGTTAGCCAAAAAAATGGTTGATTATCCGAAGATCGTTTTTTCAAAAACTCTCGACGAATCGCCCTGGGCAAACACGGTGCTTGCAAAAGGCGACCTCAACAGCGAGGTGAGCCGCCTCAAAAACCAAACGGGCAAAGACATGATCGTCTATGGCGGCGTAGGTTTTGTGTCGTCTTTGATCAAGGAAAATTTGATCGACGAATACAATTTTTTCGTCAATCCGGTGGCGATCGGCAAAGGCATGACGATATTTAACGGTCTGGTCGAAAAATTCGATCTGCGACTCGTTAAAAGCCAGACCTTCGATGGCGGAATCGTCGTGCTGTGCTACGAACCGAGTTAATTGCGAATCTTTCCGCCAGCCGGTTCGGATTGTTTGGTCACCGGAATTTGCGAGACAGCGGTTTTGAAATCGAATGCAAATATTTATCGAAATAATGGGCGGAGTTTTGCTGGCGATTGGTTTTGTCCTGCTTGTCAGACGCTGGCGGAGTTTTGCCGTTGAAAAGCGCGCGGCTGCCGTTGGTTTATTTGTTGCCGCGCTCGTTTATGCCGGTTTCGGGCTTTTTTCCGGCTCAATCGCCTGGAACCTTGTCGAACTGGCGGGCGTCGCGATCTATGGCGCTTTCGCCTGGCTGGGGTTGCAAAGATCGGGCTGGTTTTTGGTCGTCGGCTGGACACTGCACGTTGCCTGGGACGCGCTTTTGCACGACTCTTCAACCACTTTCGTCCCGTCCTGGTATATCGGCTTGTGCATCGGTTTCGACTTGGCTTTAGCCGGCTACATCGGTTTTCGGGAAATTAAAAAATGATCTAAAGTTTGGCTTCAAGTTTTTCAATAAAGTTTTTTTCTGAAAACTTTACGCTCTTGCGGCAGTTTTGGACAAAAACTGAGCAACGTGCGGGAATCGAGAAACGGGAATCGGCGATCGTTCGGAAAAATGTCCTGCCGGGTCAACGATTTTAGTTTTAGTCGATTCATGGTTCTCGATTTTCGATTCCCGGTTGACGTCGGCGGCGCTTTGTTCCAGCGGAAGACTCAAATTGAAAGTCGTTCCTTTGCCGATCTCGGAAAAAAATTCAAGCTTTCCGTTAGTGAACAGCTCAATCTATAGCAAAAAAAGCTTTCAGATGAGGTAATTATTCACCAAACCGCCATTGTGCCTCGAAAATATGTTTTAGATATTCCTGTTGTTTTTGGAGAGGTTGTCCGTTCCAGTTCGTGACGCAGGCTGCGCAAACAAAGGAAGGCTGATTTTGCTGGGAATAATCGGCTCGCCAGCCGGTCTCGAAAAAGCCGCGCTTTACATTGTTGATTACTAATTGCAGCCCGTTTCCGCAGTCGGTACAATCAAAAATCATCGTTTCATTTTGTTCGACACTCATTTTTTTTCTTTTCCCGATTCGTTTTCAATATTTTACCCAACAGTAATTTTATAAACTCTTCGTTGAAACCGTCTTAATGGATTGTAAATATCTTGTTAAATTTTTTGAAGGGTAATATTTCGCAAGAAAATAACGGATTAATCAGCCATCAAAGGTGTAAATCTTCACATCGATTGCTAAATTTCTTCATATCGATTGCTAAATTTTCAAAGATCAAATTAAATTAGAGGATAAATCCAAAACACCCAGCACTGACTCTTTCAATCCGCACTTAAT
Organism: uncultured Acidobacteriota bacterium; assembly: GCA_902826505.1. Classification (GTDB taxonomy): domain Bacteria; phylum Acidobacteriota; class Blastocatellia; order Pyrinomonadales; family Pyrinomonadaceae; genus JAFDVJ01. The sequence goes on along the minus strand of CADEFG010000804.1, from coordinate 46 downwards.
GCTCTAGATTTTGGCGAAGGTTGGCAATATCGCGCTGCGGCGGCGC
>CADEFG010000803.1 GCA_902826505.1 uncultured Acidobacteriota bacterium | reverse complement strand
GTCCGATGCGTCGCAAATCTCCAATCTCAAACAGTCGGAGATCAAGACGGAAACTTTTTCGAACGAAACATCGAAGGTGACGGAAATCAGACCGCAAACGATTACCGGCGATTTTGACGAACCGAAAACGCAGATTCATCCGCTGATGGCGACGGCGAACGGCAAAAAAACGCGGCGCGGATTGGCGATCGGCGCGGTTTTGGGAAGCTTGCTGCTTGCGGGCAGCGCGGCTTCGGCGATCTATGTTTACAAACCGGAAGTTTTCGGACTGAGCAATAATCCGGCGAACACGAATGCCGAACAGCAGATCACGACGATTACCGCACCGCCAGAAAATGCGAATGTCGGCGGAGCCAATACGAACACGGCTGACACGAACGAAGCGGCAAGCGGAACGAATTCGGCTGTTTCGACCGAACCGAAGCAGAAGGAAGTGGTAACGAAAAACGAGCCGAAACAGCCCGAAACAAAACAAACCGAAACGACCAAGACCCAGCCGAAACCGAAGACTGAAATAAATATCGTGACGCGTGATAACTCCGACGAAGACGAAACGGTGTCGGTCGATGAACCGCCCGATTCCGAGCCGCCGCCGATCAGAACAAAAAACGGCAAGCAGATTCCGCCGTTTGTCTGGAAGAAAATGTCTCCGCAAGAGCGTCAGCAGCTGCGGCAGGCGTTGGAGATCCAAAGAAAACAACGGCAGTTGGAACAGCAGCGACGGAATCAGCAGAAACCGCCGCAACCGCCGCCGTATAAGTAGGCAATGAAGAAAGTGAGACGCCGGTGTTTTATCCAAAGGTCTCTCTTCGCGTCGGCTTTGTCCGAATCTTCTGACAAACCTCAAAATCAACCGGCATAGTTTTCGGAAAGAATTTATGACATTCGAGAGATTCTCAGCGATCGGCAGATTATAGTTTCGATTCGATGATCTCGGCGAGTTGTGCGGTTAGCTTTTCGAGATGTTCGCGGAGATCTTCCTTGTTGGCAGGTTTCGGGACGTGAAAGAGCGGGTGATAAAAAATTTCGACTCGCGGAAAATGCGGATATTTCATCGTTTGCGACCAGACGCGGTTTGCGCCGCGCACCGTCACGGGGAGAATCGGCACGTTGGCTTCCATCGCGATCCGCACCGCACCGGTTTTAAATTCCAGAAGCTTGCCGTCGGGAAATGTCCGGGCGCCTTCGGGAAAAACGACGAGCGTCGCACCTTCTTTGAGCGCCGTGTAGGATTCGCGCAACACGGATTTTGTCGTGCCGCGCGCCGTGTCTACCGGAAACGAACCGAGATAACGAATCATCCAGCCGACAAAAAACCAGTTAAAAGCCTTATCCCAAGCCATAAAGCGAAATTTCCGGCGCATCGGCGCGCAAATCCAGAACGGATCGAAATATGTTTGGTGATTGGCAACGATCAGCAAACCGCGGTCCGGATTTTTCGGAATATTTTCCTTGTTGTGATACTTGATGCGCCAGAGAATTTTGCTGATGCAATAGACCAGGTGACGAACCGCATCGATGACAAACGGCGGTGGATATTTGTTTGGGGCAGAGTTTTTCACAAGGATCGAAAATCAGTATAGTGAGCGGCAGCGAGTCTTTTAATTCAAAATATCTGCTTGGCGACGATTTTCGCTACTGCTCACTATACTGATGTGACAACAAATATTCTGCCCTTTAGAATAACTAAACTTCGGCGAATTCTTCAATCGGCGGGACATTTTCTTCGTCGGTCGAAAGATCTTCGTCTTCGAGAATATCCTTATCTTGTTCATGCGGCAGCGTGATCTTTTCGACCGGGAATTTTGTATCGATAAATTCGAGATGGAGCTTCGGCAGGTGATAATCGGAAGTTTGGCGGTTGCGGACAATCGCCATCGCCGAGAAATTTAACGGAATACAATCGAAGTTGACCGAATCGCCGACGTTGACATTGAGGTTGGAATAAACCGCCGCGCCGCTCAGACTGACGTTTTCGCTCGCGGCTTTTTCGTCCGAAATCAGATTTTTATCCGCATCGAGTGCCGACAGAAAAATTTCAAGCGAAACCCAGTAACGCGGATGACGGCGGACGACAAAAGAGCTTTGGGCTTCAACCACTCGCCAGGTGCCGTCTTCATTCATTCCGGCAATCCGGTATGATTGAAGCGGATTTTCGTTATAGCTGCGCGGCGCGTGTTTGCCCGTAAAAGCAACGCCGACGTGAAAACCCGAATCGCCTTCACCAGAAAGCTGGCTGCAATGCTGAACCAATCCCCAAACCCGATACAATTCCTTTTCGCCGTCATAGCATCGAAGATGTTTGGGCATCGGCATGATTAGCGAGACGAGGCGTCCGACCTGACATTCTCTTTCAAGATAAAATCCCGCACCCGAACGCGACATACTTATCAAATCCGTGGTTTCCTTCCAAAAAATTTCGTTGCTTTCTTTAAATTTAACAACGGCGGAAGTTGATAGTGAAATACGGTCGCTCCGGCGGTTTGTATTTTCTGATTTAGCTGACATAGAATCTCCTGAAAAATTA